>NZ_NCJX01000101.1:0-9546 GCF_002282635.1 Acidiphilium sp. 34-64-41
AGCCAGCCGGATCAATGAACTCCTACCCTGGATGATCGACCAGAAGTCCTGACGTCCTGCCCAAAACTAGGCCAACGGCCTCTGGCGGACGCTTACGGCCGACCCGGTGGGCGACGAGGCCGGTTTCTGGAACCAGCGCTTCCGCTCCATCATCGATCTGGAACGCCACCTGCATGCCAACGGCACCCGCATCGTCAAGGTCTTTCTGCACATCTCCAAGGAGGAACAGCGCAAGCGGTTTCTCGTGCGTCTCGACGATCCTGCAAAAAACTGGAAATTCAGCGAATCCGACATGACGGAGCGTGGTTTCTGGGCGCAGTATCAGGCCGCCTACGAGGCCTGCCTCGCCGCTACCAGCACAGCAAACGCACCGTGGTATGTTGTCCCCGCCGACGACAAGGATAACGCGCGGCTGATCGTGTCGCAGATCGTCCTAGACACTTTCGATGATCTGGACATGAGCTATCCCAAGGCCACCCCGGCGCATGAGGCCGAGTTGCACGCAATCCGCAAGCAACTCGCCCGATGAGGCGCTGAGATGCCACTCTCGTCTTCTGCGAACCGCCGGCATGCCGACAGCACCGGCACGCTCAGCACGCCTGGCACTCCCGAGCCGCCGATCCGCGACGAATTATTCAGCGTCGAGCGCCTTGAACAGCACGCGGAAAGCCTTGCGGCCGCCCAACGCATCGCGGCAACGCCCGAGCGTGGACAGCGGCTAGTCAAACGCCTCCACGACAATGCCGTCGTCCTCACGCAAGCCTACCACATCGTCACCAAGGCCGCCGCCGCCAGCTTGCCGATCACCCCAGCCGGCGAATGGCTGCTGGATAATTTCCACATCGTTGAAGAGCAGGTTCGCGAAATCAGGAACGATCTGCCCCCCGGTTTCTACCGCAAACTGCCCAAATTGGCCGATGGCCCGTTGCAGGGTGATCCGCGGGTGTTCGGCATAGCCTGGGCCATCGTCGCACATACCGATAGCGGTTTCGATCTGGAAAGACTGACGCGCTTCATCGTCGCGTATCAACGGGTGCAGCCCCTGACCATCGGCGAGTTATGGGCGCTCGCGATCACCCTGCGGATTACCCTGGTCGAAAACCTCCGTCGCCTGGCCGAGACGATCGCGGTGCGACAGACCGCGAGCCAACAGGCCGATACCATCGCGAGCCGGGTGCTGGGCGCCGGGGCAGACCAACCGATGTCGACTGGCGACGTCACGATCGAACTCGACCGGGAACCCTGGTCGGCGCCCTTCGCCGTGGAACTCGCGCAACGCCTGCGCAACCATGATCCCGATCATACGCCGGCCCTGCGCTGGCTGAGCGATCGCCTGGCGGCTGAGGGAACCACGATCGAGCAGATCGTGGTCAAGGAGTTCCAGACCCAGCGCGCAACCGACGTAACGGTGCGCAACATAATCACCCGCATGCGCATGGTCTCGACCATCAACTGGCCGGCGTTCTTCGAGGCCGTCAGCCCGGTCGACCAAGTGCTGCGGCGTGCGAGTGCGTTCGCCGCCATGGATTTCCCGACGCGCGACCTTTACCGCCGCGCGATCGAGGCTCTGGCCCGCCAGTCGGGCCGCACCGAGAGCGAAGTCGCCGAACGCGCCATCGCAGCCGCTTCCCTGGCGGCAACCAACCAGTCCGACCAGGATCCGATGAGCGCACGCAAATGCGATCCGGGCTACTACCTCATTGCGGCGGGCCGTGCCGGTTTTGCCCGCGCACTCGGCTGCTGCCGGCCCCTCCGCATCAGGTTCTTCGAACGCACGTCGGCCCTCGGCGTGATCAGCTATGTCGGCATGATCGGCATCGTCACGGCGATTCTGTTGGCGCTGATCCTGCTGGCGGTTCACGACGCCGGCACGGCAGGCTGGATGCTGGCCGTTCTCGCGATCATCGGCTTCGTTCCGGCATCGGACATCGCGATCGCCATCGTCAACCGGACCATCACGGAACTCATCGACGGCAAGAGACTACCCGGCCTGGAACTACGCGACGGGGTCACGGCACAGTTGCGCAGCATCATCGTCGTCCCGACGCTGCTGTGCGACGCCGCATCGATCGAACAGCAGATCGAGCGGCTCGAAGTTCATTGTCTCTCCAGCCCAGACGAGAATTTCAGCTTCGCCCTGCTGACCGATTGGCTCGACTGCCCGCGCGAGCAGGCTGATTCCGACGCAGCTCTCCTTGGAACCGCAACCAATGGCATCGCCCGTCTCAATGGCCTTTACGGTCCAGCAGCCGTGGGCCCACGCTTCACCCTGCTGCATCGCCAGCGAAGATGGAATGCCAGCGAGGGCCTTTGGATGGGATGGGAGCGCAAACGCGGCAAGTTGCATGAACTCAACCGGCTTCTGCGCGGCGCTACCGACACCAGTTTCATTGGTGCGGACGGCCACAGACCGACCCTACCAGAAGGCATCCGCTACGTCATAACGCTGGATGCCGATACCCGCTTACCGATCGGTGCGGCACGCCGCCTGGTGGGCAAGATGGCGCATCCACTAAACCTTCCCTGTCTGGACCCGGCCACCGGGACCGTGGTGGCGGGGCACGGCATGCTGCAACCCCGCGTCACGCCTTCCCTGCCGATGGGCCGCGAAGGTTCTCTTTATCAGCGCACGTTTTCCGGAACGAACGGACTCGATCCTTATGCTCTGGCGGTGTCAGATGTCTATCAGGATCTGTTCGAGGAAGGCTCGTTTTGCGGCAAGGGCATTTATGACGTCGACAGCGTCGAGGCCGCTCTCGCCGACCGGATACCGGACAATACTGTTCTCAGTCATGATATGCTCGAAGGCATTTTCGCACGCGCCGGACTGGTATCCGACATCGAGGTCGTCGAGGAATTTCCCTCCCGCTACGGCGTGGCTGCGGCACGCCAGCATCGCTGGGTCCGCGGCGACTGGCAGTTGCTGCCGTGGATCTTCGGTTTCAGCCACACCGCCGCGAAGGTCTGGCACCACGAGCCGATATCCGCGATGGGGCGCTGGAAACTGCTCGACAATTTGCGCCGCTCGCTTGCTGCCCCGGCAGCGCTGGTGGCTTTGCTGATTGCCTGGATGCAACCGCTGCCTTCAGCGCTGATCTGGACCGCATTCATACTCATTACCATTGTCCTGCCGCCGCTGCTGCCGGCAATCATCAGCCTAGCACCGCGCCGGGGTGGTGTGTCGTTTGCCAACCACCTCCGCGCGATCAGGGGCGATTTCGCCCTCGGCCTGATGCAGAGCGGCTTCCTCGTCGTGTTTCTGGCCCATCAGGCTTGGCTTATGGTTGATGCGGTCGGGGTCACCTTATTCCGGCTGTGCCTGCGCCGGCGCCATCTCCTTCAATGGGTGACGGCAGCGCAAAGCGCGAACGCCGCCGTTTACGATCGGCGTAGCCTGCTCCGCCAGATCATGGCTGGGGCGGTTGCGACGGCGATCTACATCGCCGTACTGGCGCGCCAGGCGCACCCCGAATGGGCAATCGCAGTGCCATTCTTGACGCTGTGGCTCCTCTCGCCGCTCATCGCGCGTTGGGCCAGTCGTCCGCCGTCGCAAGGTGGCGATCTAGCAATCACTGAGACCGATGCAGCCACCCTGCGTATGGTGGCGCGGCGCACCTGGCGGTATTTTGAAACCTTTATCACCGCCGCAGACCACAATCTGCCGCCCGACAATTTTCAGGAAGACCCTGAACCGGTGGTCGCGCGCCGCACCTCCCCAACCAACATCGGCCTCTACATGCTCTCGATCGTCGCCGCACATGATTTCGGGTGGCTCGGCACCCAGGATCTGATCGGGCGGCTTGAAGACCTGCTCGCCACGCTGGACCGGCTGGAACGCTTCCGCGGCCCTTTCTACAACTGGTACGATACGGGCGATCTGCGCGCACTCGAACCCAAATACGTCTCCTCGGTCGACAGCGGCAATCTCGCCGGCCATCTGCTTGCGCTGAACAATGCCTGCCATGAGATCATCGCCGGACCGGTGATCAACCCGGGCTGGATCGCCGGCCTCGTCGACACGCTGAACATGGTGCGCGACACCGCCCGGCCCGATCCTGGCGTCCACAACGCCGCCGCGCAGGCGCATGCCAGGCTGATCGACGCGATCGATCAGTTCGAGACCAGCCTGGAGCGACCACCGACCACCCCGGCCGGTATTGCGGCGCGCCTCGGAGTGATGACAACGCTGGCCTTGCCCCTGGTGCGCTGCGCGCAGGACTGGTCGCAGGCGCGCGATGGTCGGGCCGACGGCCAGATCATCTTTTGGGCAGAAACGCTGCAACGCACAGTGCTCGCCTACGCAGCCGATCTCGACCTGCTGATGCCCTGGGCGAATTTGCTCCCCCCGGCGCTCGACGATGCAGCCTCCTGTCTCACCCTGATGCCCACGCTCGCTTCATTGCCGGAGCATTGCATTCTTCTCGCCACTAAACTCAACCACGCGGCCGGCACCGCGTCGGGCAGCACCCCCGCCATTACCCAGGCCCTCGCCGCCGCGCCCTCCGCCACCCGCAACGTGGTTGCCCGTCTCGCCGCGATCGCGGCGACATCGCGGGCGATGGTCGATGCCATGGAATTCGGCTTCCTGTTCAGTCCCGACCGCCAGTTGCTCTCGATCGGCTATCGCCGCAGCGACGAAAGCCTCGATCCAAACTACTACGATCTGCTGGCTTCGGAAGCCCGACTAGCCAGTTTCGTGGCCATCGCCAAGGGTGACCTGCCGGCCAAACACTGGTTCCGCCTCGGCCGCACCCTTACGCCGATCCATAATGGCTCGGGCCTGATCTCCTGGTCGGGGTCGATGTTTGAGTATCTGATGCCGGCGCTGGTCATGCGCGCCCCGGCCGGCAGCCTGCTGGCACAGACCAACCGGCTGATCGTCTGGCGCCAGGAGCAGTACGGCGCCGAACGCGGGGTGCCCTGGGGCATGTCGGAGTCGGAATACAACATCCGCGACATCGAAAAGACCTACCAGTATTCGAGCTTCGGCATCCCCGACCTCGCCTACAAGCGCGGCCTCGGCGACAGCATCGTGATCGCATCCTACGCCAGCGGGCTGGCCGCGATGGTCGATCCCGCCGCCGCCGCCCGAAATTTCCGCCACCTCGCGGACCTTGGTGCCACCGGGGCCTACGGCTGGTACGAAGCGATCGACTATACCCCGGCGCGCCTGCCGAAAGGCAGCCACCTTGCGATCATCCGTGCCTTCATGGCGCACCATCAGGGCATGACCCTGGTCGGCATCGCCAACGCGCTGCACGGCGGGCGGATGCGCGCGCGCTTCCATGCCGAACCGATCGTCCGCGCAACCGAGTTGCTGCTCCAGGAACGGATGCCCCGCGACATCGCGGTGGCCCGCCCACCCGCCGAGCCCGCAGTCACCTCCGCCCATGCCGCCAGCCTCGCGCCATCCGCCCTGCGCCTTTACGCCGGTGCCCAGTCGCGCGTGCCGCGCACCACCCTGCTGTCGAACGGTCAGTACTCGACCATGCTCACCGCTTCCGGTTCCGGCTACAGCCGCTGGCGCGACATCGCGATCACCCGCTGGCGCGCGGATCCGACTCGTGATGACCGGGGGCTCTACGTCTTCCTGCGTGACGCCGCCACCGGCGAGACCTGGTCCGCCGGCTACCAGCCTAGCATGACCGAACCCGATGGCTACGAGGCGATCTTCGCGGAAGACCATGCCGAAATCAGCCGCGCCGATGCCCACCTGACCACGACGATGGAAATCATGGTCTCGCGGGAAGACGACGCGGAGGTCCGCCGCGTCTCGATCACCAACGACGGATCGCAGCCCCGCGACATCGAGATCACCTCCTACGCTGAAATTGTCCTGGCCAGGCAGGCCGACGACCTGGCACATCCGGCTTTCGGCGCCCTGTTCGTGCAGACCGAATTCGTCCCCGCCCTCGGGGCCATTCTGGCGACGCGCCGCCGCCGCTCGGCGGCCGACCCGCTGGTCTGGGCCGCCCACATTGCCGTGGTCGAGGGCGAGACCTCGGGGGACGTCCAGTTCGAAACCGATCGCGCGCGGTTTCTCGGTCGCGGCCAGACCATCCGTACCGCGGCCGCGATCATCGATGGCTGGCCGCTATCCAACACCGCCGGCACCACGCTCGACACGATTTTCAGCCTGCGCCGCCATGTGCGCATCCCGCGCGGCGCGACCGCGCGCATCGCCTTCTGGACCCTCGTCGCCGACTCCCGCGCAGCGGTCCTCGACCTGGTGGACAAGCATCGCGACACCATGGCGTTCGAACGCGCCAAAACCCTGGCCTGGATGCAGGCGCAGATGCAACTGCGTCACCTCGGCATCGGCGCGGACGAGGCGCATCTGTTCCAGCGTCTCGCCAACCCGATCCTCTATGCCGATCGCGCCTTCCGCCCGCCCGGCGATGCGATCGCGCGCGGCATCGGGCCGCCCTCGACACTCTGGGCCCACGCCATCTCAGGTGATCTGCCGATCGTGCTGGTCGTCATCTCCGATGAATCCGGGCTCGAACTGGTTCGACAACTGGTCCGCGCGCATGAATACTGGCGGCTCAAGCAACTTGCGGTCGACCTCGTGATCCTCAACACGCAGGCGACGTCCTACGCCCAGGACCTGCAGGCCGCTATCGACGGCCTGGTGCGGACAACGCAATCGGCACCGCCTTTGCCCGGCGGCGATTCGCGCGGCGCGATCATGGTGCTGCGCGCCGATCTGGTCGCGCCCGCCGTCCAGTCCCATCTCGTCGCCTGCGCTCGCGTGGTGCTCTACGGCAATGCCGGCCCGCTCGCGCGGCAACTCGACCGCGGTGATGATGGCGCATCCCTGCCGACCCAACCCGCCCGGCCCACGCCCCAATCGACGCGGCTCGAACCAGTGCCGGCGCGCCCGACCATGGAATTCTTCAACGGCATCGGCGGCTTCATCAACGACGGTCGCGATTATCACACCATTCTCGAAAACAACGACCGCACGCCCGCTCCCTGGCTGAACGTGATCGCCAATCCCGCCTTTGGCTTTCAGACCTCCACCGACGGCAGCGGCTTCACCTGGGCCGTGAACAGCCAGCAGAACCAGCTCACCCCCTGGTCGAACGATCCGGTCGGCGACCCGCCGGGCGAGGCGATCTATCTGCGCGACCAAGATACCGGCGCGGTCTGGACCCCGACGGCCCTGCCGATCCGCGACACCGCCGCGCCCTACACCGCAACCCACGGCCAGGGCTACAGCCGGTTCGCCCATCGCGCCCACGGCATCGGCCTCGACCTCGTGCAGTTCGTGCCGGTCGACGACCCGATCAAAATCTCGCGCCTCACCATTACCAACCACACGGACCGCGCCCGCCACCTGTCCGTCACCGCCTATGTCGAATTCGGGCTCGGACCGAACCGCACCGCCACCGCCCCGAACCTCATCACCACGATCGATCGCGACACCGGTGCCATCTTCGCGCGCAATCCCTGGCGTGAATCGCTCGGTGATGCCGTCGCCTTTCTCGACCTCAACGGCGCACAGACGGCTTCAACCTGCGATCGCAGCGAGTTCATCGGCCGCGACGGCGCGATGGATCGGCCGCGCGGGCTGGCGCCGGGTGCGGTGCTGTCGGGCCGCGCCGGCGCCGGGTTCGATCCCTGCGGCGCGCTGCAGGCCTCAGTTCACCTGGCCGCGGGTGCCACCATCGAAATCGTCGTCTTCCTCGGCCAAGCGAGCGACGCCCCCGCCGCCCAGGCACTGCTCGCCCGCTACCGCGCCACCGACCTCGATGCCGCCTTTGCCGCAGTCACCGCCCAATGGGACGACGTCTGCGGCACCGTGCAGGTCAAGACGCCCGATCGCGCGCTCGATATCATGCTCAACCGCTGGCTGCCCTATCAAATCCTATCCTGCCGGGTCTGGGCACGCAGTGCCTTCTATCAGTCCAGCGGGGCCTACGGATTTCGCGACCAGTTGCAGGACGTTATGGCCCTGTGCCTCTCCCGGCCGGACATCGCACGCGCGCATGTGCTGCGCGCCGCCGCCCGTCAGTTCCCGGAAGGTGACGTCCAGCATTGGTGGCTGGCGGAATCCGGGCGCGGCGTGCGGACCCGCGTCTCGGACGACCGCGGTTGGCTGGCCTACGTCGTCGCCCATTACGTGACCGTCACCGGCGATACCGCGGTGCTCGACACCATGATTCCTTTCATCGATGGCCCGCCCCTCGCGCCCGGCGCGCATGATGCCTTCCTCCTGCCCGAAACCAGCGCGCGGCAGGCCTCCCTGTTCGATCACTGCGCCTTGGCACTCGACCAGAGCCTCGCTCTCGGCCGCCATGACCTTCCCCTGATGGGTACCGGCGACTGGAACGACGGCATGGATCGCGTGGGTGCCGGCGGCCAGGGCGAGAGCGTCTGGCTGGGCTGGTTCCTCCACGCCGGGCTGACCGCCTTCGCCGGTCTCGCCGACCGCCGCGCCGCCGCATCGCAAGCCGCCATCTGGCGCGATCGCGCAGCCGCCCTGCGTGACGCCCTCGAACGCAACGCCTGGCATGGCGATTGGTACCGCCGCGCCTTTTTCGACGACGGCTCCCCGCTCGGCTCGGTGGTCAACAATGAATGCCGGATCGACTCGATCGCCCAGTCCTGGGCGGTCATCTCCCAGGCCGCCGCACCGGATCGCGGCGCCCGCGCGATGGCGGCGCTCGAAAAATACCTCATCCGCCGCGACGATGGCCTCGCATTGCTGTTCACCCCGCCGTTCGACACACCGGAGCACGACCCGGGCTACATCAAAGGCTACCCGCCAGGGATTCGCGAAAATGGCGGCCAGTACACCCACGGCGCCGCATGGGCGGCACTTGCATTCCTGATGCAGGGAAATGGCGACAAAGGCGGCGAACTCCTGTCAATGCTCAACCCGATCCACCACGGCGACGACGCCGCCCGGATCCACCGCTACAAGGTCGAGCCCTACGTCGTCTGCGCCGATCTCTACTCGGAACACCCGCACATCGGACGCGGCGGCTGGACCTGGTACACGGGTTCGGCAAGCTGGATGTACCGCGTCACCCTCGAATCCATGCTGGGCCTGGGCGTTCACGGCGACCAGTTGACGATCGACCCCTGCATTCCGCGCCACTGGCCCGAATTTGAGATCGTGTACCGCTACCGCTCCTCCTTCTATGAGATCAGAGTTGAGAATCCAGATTCGGTGTGCCGTGGCATCCTCACACTGATGCTGGATGGAGCAGTGGTGCCGCCGGCAGCGGGCGTACAGCTGAAGGACGACGGGCTGACCCATGTGGTTCACGTCGTGCTCGGAAAAGTGTGAGAGTCGAATGTCCGAACCCATCAGTCCCCTCGCGGGCAAACCGGTACCCCAATCTCTCCTCGTTGATATTCCAAGGTTGTCAGTTTCCCTCAAAGCATCGCGAAGACCTGAACCTTGGTGCGCTCACCCTCGAAATCGACCCAGGCTTAATACCAATCGACCTGCGCCTCATGACCCAGCGCGTAGCTCTGCGGCACGAAGGTCTCGCGCCGGATCAGCCCGATCTGGTGCTTGCGCTCGCGCACATG
>NZ_NCJX01000164.1:0-3478 GCF_002282635.1 Acidiphilium sp. 34-64-41
CGTCATCGCAAACCTCCTCCAGGGAAGTTCAGCGAATCATACCCGCCCGAGCCGCGACAAATCACTTTCGAGTCAACGGAACCTCAGGTTGGTATAAGCCTTCAGTGGGTCCAGGGCATCGCCCTGGCCTTCCCTGCATTACCATCGTCCCCCGGGAATTAGACCGGATCGGCGCCGGTGAGGGCGCGGGCGAATTCGGTGGCATCGAAGGGGCGTAGGTCGGCGGCTTGTTCGCCCACGCCGACGGCGTGGATCGGCAGGCCGGTGGATTCCGCGAGGGCGACGACGACGCCGGCGCGGGCTGAGCCGTCGAGTTTGGTGACGATAAGGCCGGTGAGGTCGACCATGTCTTTGAAGGTTTTGACCTGGGTGAGTGCGTTTTGGCCAGTGGTGGCGTCGAGGGTGAGGAGGATCGCGTGGGGGGCGGTCGGGTCGCGTTTTTTGATGACGCGGATGATTTTTCGCAGTTCTTCCATGAGTGCCGCTTTGTTGTGCAGGCGGCCGGCGGTGGCGTCGAAGGCGAGGCCGGCGGGGTCGGCGTCCTGTGCGCCGATGACGACCGGGGCGTGCGCGCGGTTGCCCCAGATTTGGAGCTGTTCGACGGCGGCGGCGCGGAAGGTATCGCCTGCGACCAGCATCGGTTTCTGCCCGGCATCCGCATAGATTTGGGCGAGTTTGCCGATGGTGGTGGTTTTGCCGGTGCCGTTGACGCCGACCATCAGGATGACGAAGGGTTGTTTGGTCTCGTCGATGGTGAGCGGTTGGGCGACGGGGGCGAGGATTTTCGCGATTTCATCGGCCAGGGCGGCGCGGATTTCGGGCGGTGAGACATCCTGACCGAAGCGGGCACGGCGGAAGGCGCGGATGACTTTGGCGGCGACGGTGGGGCCGAGGTCGGCCGCGATCAGCAGTTCTTCGAGTTCTTCGAGCGCGAAATCGTCGAGTTTGCGTTTGGTGAAGGTATCCGTGATGCCGGTGGTCAGTTTGGTGGTGCTGCGGGTGAGGCCGGCCTTGAGGCGGGAGAAGAAGCCGAGCGCCATTATGCGGTTTCCAGGGTGATCGAGGTGGCATCGGCGCCGGTGACGCGGCCGGTGACGAGGCTGCCGGGGATGGCGCTGGTGGCGAAGCGGACCGGCGCGAAGGTTTCCGAGTGCCCGTTCGCGGGTGATTCGGCGAGGGCGGTGATGGTGCTGCCGATCATGGATTTGAAGCGGGCGGCGGCGCGGCGTTCGCCGGCCTGGCGCAGCCGGGCGGCGCGGGCGCGGCGTTCGGCCATCGGCAGGGCGGGGATACGGGCGGCCGGCGTGCCGTTGCGGGCGCTGTAGGGAAAGACGTGCAGATAGTCGAGCCCGGCTTCGTCGATCAGGCGAAGGCTGTCGTTGAACATGGTTTCGTCCTCGGTCGGGAAGCCGGCGATCAGGTCGGCGCCGAAGGCGATGCCGGGGCGCAGCGCGCGGGCGCGGGATGTGGCTTCGATCACGTGGTGGCGCAGGTGGCGGCGTTTCATGCGTTTGAGAATCATATCCGACCCGGCCTGCACCGAAAGGTGAAGGTGCGGCATCAGGCGGGGTTCGTGTTCGATCACGTGCCAGAGATCATCGTCGATTTCAGCGGGGTCGATCGAGGACAGGCGCAGGCGCGGCAGTTCTGGGATGGCGGCGAGCAGGCGGCGGACGAGGTGGCCGAGTTTGGGTGTGCCGGGCAGGTCGGCGCCGTAGGAGGTGAGATCGACGCCGGTGAGGACGATTTCCTGATAGCCGTTGGCAACCAGGGTGCGGATTTGATCGGCGATTGCGCCCATCGGGATCGAACGGGACGGGCCGCGGCCATAGGGGATGATGCAGAAGGTGCAGCGATGATCGCAGCCTTGCTGAACCTCGATGAAGGCGCGAGACCGGGTGCCGAACCCATCGATCAGATGGGCCGCGGTCTGGCGGACCTGCATGATATCGGCGACCAGGACCGGTTCGGTCGCGGTCCAGGCCGCTTGGGTGAGTTTTTCGACATTGCCGATGACGCGGGTGACACCTGCGATGGTGCGCCAGGAGTCCGGGTCGATCTGCGCGGCGCAGCCGGTGACGATGATATCGGCGCCGGGATTGGCGCGATGGGCGCGGCGGACGGCCTGGCGGGCTTGGCGTTCGGCTTCCGCGGTGACGGCGCAGGTGTTGACGATGATGGTATCGGTGAGGTTCGCGGCCTCGGCGTGGCCGCGCATGACTTCGGATTCGAAGGCGTTGAGCCGGCAGCCGAAGGTGAGGATGTCGATGCTCATGCGGGCAGCAGTTCGGGGGCGATGGTGCCCTCGTAGACCAGGGCGACCGGGCCTTCCATCAGGACGTGGTTGTCGTCGCGCCAGGTGATGGTGAGGATGCCGCCGTCCATTTCAATCTCGGCGCGCCGGTCGGTGAGGCCGCGGCGGTGCGCGTTGACCAGCGCGGCGCAGGCGCCGGAGCCGCAGGCCAGCGTGAGGCCGGCGCCGCGTTCCCAGACACGCAGGCGGATGCGGCCGCGTCCCTCGATCCGGGCGAAGCCGATATTGGCGCGTTCGGGGAAGATGCGGGCGTGTTCGAGGCGGGGGCCGATGCTGTCGAGCGCGAGATGCTTGAAGTCTTCGATGAAAAACGTCGCGTGGGGGTTGCCCATCGAGCAGGCAGGGGGATGTCCTGCCAGTTGAACAGGGGTTCGCCCATGTCGATTTCGACGAGGTTGGGACCTTTGATGACGGCGGCGAGGATGCCGGCGCTGGTCTGGATGGTGAGGGCGCGCGCACCGGTTTCGGCGGCGAGCAGGGCGGCGACGCAGCGGGTGGCATTGCCGCAGGCGCCGGATTCCGAGCCGTCCGCGTTGAGGATACGCATGAAGGCGTCGGCCGTCGGTGCGTTTTCGATCAGGATGATCTGATCGCAGCCGATGCCGCGCCTTCGGTCGGCGATGGTGGTGGCCTGGGCGGTCGTGAGCGGAATGGCGTGCGTGCGGGCGTCCAGCACGACGAAGTCGTTGCCGGCGCCGTGCATTTTCACGAAGGAGAGGCTGGCGTCCATGGTGCCCCGGTATATGGCGTTGGGGCGGTGGTTGGAAGGGTGGATGATGCGAAGTATCGACAGTCCAGCCATCCGGCCGCGGTTGCGGCTCGGTTGGCTCGCGCGCCAAGCGCTGGGTATTCAGGGATCGGAGTCCAAAGCGGCAGTGAGTGCTCGCCCATCCACGGGTTAAGCTTACGTGCAAGCAGCCCGTTCGAGGGTTTGAAGACGGCCGCAGAATTGCTGCTTTATCTTAATTGTATCGATATCGTAACAATATAGGCGTGCGAAATCATGGACCCTTCCGCCAGAGTTTTTTGACGTTGAAGGACGGCACGAAGGGCTGGTGCCAAGGCGGCACGGGCGGTGGGGGTGGGCCGAGGATATCGCGGAGTTGTTCTGGCGTGAAGTCGATGCTGCCGTCGGGGTTGATTTTGTATTGGTCCATGAAGCTG
>NZ_NCJX01000004.1:0-46263 GCF_002282635.1 Acidiphilium sp. 34-64-41
ATACAAAATCAACCCCGACGGCAGCATCGACTTCACGCCAGAACAACTCCACGAAATCCTCGGCCCACCCCCACCGCCCGTGCCACCCTGGCACCAGCCGTTCATCCCCTCCTTCAACGTCAAAAAACTCTGGCGCAAAGGGCCGTGACTTCGCACGTCTATTTCGTTACGATAACGTAACAAAAGACACAAAAGACAAGGGAAGCACTTCTTTTTTGTGAACAAAAAAGAAGCAAAAAAAACTTTGTTCATTTGGGCCCGTGCCTTTGAAACCGCCCGTGCCCCAGGGTCGGAAAGTTTTTTGCTTCTTTTTTACAAAAAAGAAGCCTTCCTCCACCGCTCAGCCACCCAATCCCCAATCAACCGCCGCGTTCAAGGCCAAGTGCCTCGATATTCTCGACCGCGTCGCCAATCGTGAGTTCGATACGGTCACCATCACCAAGCGGGGCCGGGTCGTTGCCATCCTCTCGCCGCCGGCTAGCGAGGCCAGCGCCGTCCACGCGCTGCATGGTTTCATGCGCGACAGCGTCATCATCCCGCACGATATCGACCTGACCGACCCGATCGCCGAAGACGATTGCACCGCCGCCCACGGCATCCTGCACAACTGACCATGGCGGGCGCCCTGCTCGACACCTGCGCCGTCATCTGGCTCGCCAATGGCGACCCGCTATCGGCCGCGGCACGCGAAGCCATTTTGGCGGCCGGCCTCGCCGATGCCCTCCACATCTCGCCCGTCTCCGCCTGGGAAATCGGCATGCTGTCCCGCTCGAGACAAAACCGCCCTGCCCTGGAATTCCTGCCCGACCCGAAAACCTGGTTCGCCCGACTCATGGCCGGCCCCGGCACCGTCAACGCCCCCCTCACCGCCGCCATCGCCATCGACTCCTCAACCATCGCCGGCGATCTCCACGCCGACCCCGGCAATCGCCTGATCATCGCAACCGCCCGCCACCTCAACGTCCCGATCATCACCCGCGACCGCAGGATCATCGATTACGCCAAAGCCGGCGGCGTGCGCGCGATCCCCTGCTGACGCCCCTTTGACACGCACCCCCACCACCGCCATCACCCGGCCAAACCATTCGCACCTGCACCATGATTCTCATTGACCGTTCACCCGAACCCTGTATCGGAAAACCATGACAAACCGCATCAGAGCTGCCCTGTTTGCCGTGGGTTCCATCGCCATCGCCGCCGTTCTGGTGGCCGTGCTGCATCATCCCAAACCGAAACCCGCCAACGATGCCAATCCACCGGTCATCCAGACCCCGTTTACCGCCGCCAGCCTGATCCGCGCGGGCGATCCGGTGTTCGGCAATCCGGCCGCCGCCGTCACGATCATGGATTTCTACGATATCCGCTGCCCGCCCTGCCGGCGGATGAACGTGCGGTTCAACCGGTTGATGAAGTCGGATCATGATTTCCGCTATGTGCCGGTCGACTACCCGATTCTCGGCAAGCCGAGCGTGCTCGGCACCAAGGCGCTGTTCGCGGCGGCGCTGCAACACAAATACCGGCCACTCCGACACATCCTGATGCGCCAGAAGCGCAAACCCACCATGGCAATCCTGAAAGCGGACGCGCAAACCGCCGGGATCGACTGGCCGAGCCTGAAGGCGGCGATGAACGGGCCGGCGGTCACCGCCCGCCTCGCGGCCAATCTGGCGCGCGGCCATGGGCTTGGCTTGAAATACGTGCCGAGCTGGTACATCGGCCACCAGCGCATCATCGGCTCGATCAGCTATGCCGATTTGGTCAAAACCGTCGATCAGGCGGAGCAGCGGGAGCGTCAGGCCGGCAACGGCCAGGCAGCCACCGCGAGCCACAAATCCTGATCAGGGTGCTGCGGGCGGCTCATCGGCGCCTCCCGCGGTCAGATGCCGGTCCACTGACAGGCGGAAATCCTCGAGCGCGACCACGGCTGAAGGATCCAGCGCCTCGACCCCGGCCATGAGTGTATCGCTCAGCTCACGCAGGGCCGAAAGCAGCGCCGTGCCCACCAGATTGCCGGACAGCACATCGGCAAAGCGCGCCGCGTGTTCGGGGTGGTTGTTGTCCTCCAGCGTCCGGATCAGGGTTTCGGCGTGTTTCTGCGGTTCATCGGTCATCGTGCATCCGTCCATGCGGTTTGGTTGGCGAGTCTCGGTGGGGTTGGCGGCGCTGTCAATCGCATCGCGGCTTGGGGTGCCCTACGCGTCAACATATAGTAGCGCGGTACCGCATTGCGCACAGATGTAGTGGCAAAACGCCGGCCCAGCCAAAAAATGCAATTGCCGAACCGCCCATACCGGTCCATAAGATATGCATAGAGTCGATCATCAAAACCAGCGCGGTCCGGGACCGTCCCTCTGTTTGGCCGTGCGCGTCACGTCGGCTCGGGGACCACTCCCTCGCCTTGACCTCGCTTTGCCTCAAAGGATAACCGCATGTCCGCCATCATCACCCCGCCGCCGACCCCGATCGTCCTGCCGACCAAGTTCGATCTGCTGACCGAGAACCCGGTCTACAAGCCGTTCCGTTACCCGTGGGCCTACGAGGCCTGGCTGACCCAACAGCGCGTGCATTGGCTGCCGGAGGAGGTGCCTCTCGCCGATGACGTCAAGGATTGGCACAAAAACCTCACCGCCGGCGAGCGCAATCTGCTCACCCAGATCTTCCGCTTCTTCACCCAGGCGGATGTCGAGGTGAATAATTGCTACATGAAGCACTACAGCCAGGTCTTCAAACCGACCGAAGTGCTGATGATGCTCTCGGCCTTCTCTAACATCGAGACGGTGCACATCGCCGCCTATTCGCATCTGCTCGATACGGTGGGCATGCCCGAGCTCGAATACTCCGCCTTCATGAAATACAAGGAAATGAAGGACAAATACGACTACATGCACGGCTTCCGGGTCGACAACAAACATGAAATCGCCAAGACCCTGGCGGCGTTCGGCGCCTTTACCGAGGGGTTGCAGCTGTTCGCCTCCTTCGCGATCCTGCTGAATTTCCCGCGCTTCAACAAAATGAAGGGCATGGGCCAGATCATTTCCTGGTCGGTGCGCGACGAGAGCCTGCACTGCCTGTCGATCATTCGGTTGTTCCGCACCTTCATTTCAGAAAACCCCGAAATCTGGACCGAGGAACTGCGCCGCGAGCTGTATTTGAGCTGTGCCACCATCGTCGATCACGAGGATGCGTTCATCGATCTGGCGTTCGAATTCGGCGCGATCGAGGGTATCAATGGCGCCGAGGTGAAGCGCTATATCCGCTTCATCGCCGACCGCCGCTTGCAGCAGCTTGGCCTCAACCCGTTGTTCCATGTCGAGAAAAACCCGCTGCCCTGGCTCGATGAAATGCTCAACGCGGTGGAACACGCCAATTTCTTCGAGAATCGGGCGACCGAATACAGCAAGGCCTCGACCACCGGATCGTGGGAGGAAGCCTTCTCGGATTTCGTGTTCACCTCGCCCGAACCACCGCTGATCGTTGCGGTGTGAACAATCGTCACGAAGCATAAATCCGGTTGAGTTGCGCAGTAAACTCGCGCGTGGTTTCGCGCCGCGCGCGAGATTATTCGCACACTTTGAATTAGGTCTTGTAAAAAATGAGAGAGTGTGGCTCTATATCAAATACGGTGAGTTCAAAAAATAAGAAAGGCCCATGAACTGCGTTTTGCATACAACACTAATCATTTGTATAGCGTTTTTTGTTGGCCATAGACGTGTTTGAGCATAGCCAAATGTTAGAAAACCGGTAAGATGACGTGTAGTTCATCTTTTGATCGGAATGCCCGCAGTGACAGATGAGGATACCATCGACCAGTTCGCCGACGACGTTGTCAAGGCTGATAAGACCCAGTCGCGGTATAGCCGGCGCCTGTCCGACAAGATATTGATCGCGTTTCACCACGCCTGCGACCAGGACGATTACGAAATCGCCGAGCAGTTGTTGGTCATTCTCGAGCACATGCTGACGCGCCGCAGCCCTAACAGCGACGCCAACCGGCGCAAGAGTATCGAGAGCCTGGTGGCCGCGCACGAGCGTCTGTGGCACCTGCGGCATCCGGAACAGAAATACGCCTAACCCTGCGCGGTGACGTCCCGCAGCAGCGGCCCGAAACCGCGGCGGTGATGCGCGGTGATCCCAAATGACATGATTGCCGTGCGGTGCGCCTGCGTGCCGTAGCCGGCATTGCGTGACCAACCATAGCCGGGGTGGCGCTGATCCAGCCGCACCATCAACCGATCGCGCGCGATTTTGGCCGCGATCGATGCGGCGGCAATCGAGAGCGAAATCCCATCTCCGCCGATCAACGCCGAACAATTCATCGGCAGCGATGGTGTTATCGTGCCATCGACCAGCACATGGTCCGGCCGCACGGTCAGGCGTGCCACCGCCCGGCGCATCGCGAGCAGGCTCGCCTGCAAAATATTCAACCGCGCAATCTCGGCAACCGACGCCGCGCCGAGTGCGATGATGGCGCCCGAGTCCATCAGCGCGGCCAGAGCCATGGCCCGCCGCGCGGCGGATAATCGTTTGGAATCATCGATCAACCGGATGATCGTCGCGTCGAGATGGAGCGGCAGAATCGCCGCAGCCGCCAGCACCGGCCCGGCCAGCGGTCCGCGGCCGACCTCGTCCACCCCTGCCACGATCCCGCCGCAGCGCAGTTCATGGCTGAAATCAGGCATGCGGCTCGATGCGCGATGAGCGGCGCGCGGCCGCGACGGGCGCGGCATTCGCCTCGAGCAAAGCGACCAGACCCGCGATGATCCGACCCGGCGATGGCGGGCAACCGGCGATCAGCAGATCGACCGGCACGATCCGCTCGGCACCGCCCAGCACGGTCGGCGCACCCTTGAACACGCCGCCATCGACCGCACAATCCCCCACCGCGACCACGAAGCGCGGCGGTGCCATTGCACCCAGCGTGCGGGTGACCGCATCGGCCATCGTGGTGGTGACGACGCCGGTGATCAGCAGCACATCGGCTTCGCGCGGATCATCGACCAGCGTGATGCCGTATCGGGTCAGCCCGGCCCGCAGCGCCACGGCACCCGCCAGCGAAATTTCGCACCCGCCGCAACTGCCGGCATCGACATGGCGCACCGCCAGGCTGCGGCCAAGCCTTGTGATGCCGGCATCCGCCAGGCGCGCCGCCAGTGAACTCACCGCCGCTTCATCCATCGATCGCCCCCACCGACAGGCCATAACACGCGATCAGCACGGCCGCCGCCCGGGGATCGAGCCCGACCACGCCGGCTTCGAGCGCCGGCAGCAGCCGCGCCGAAGGATCGATCGCGACACAATCGCGGATCTGCCCATCGAGCAGGTCGATCCAGTGATACACCATGCCCCGCGCGCTTTCGGCCGCTCCCAGCGCCGTGCCGGTGCCGGCGGGCAGGGCCGCGGCGATGATGCCTTCGGGCACCATCGCGAGGTCCGCGCGCACCGATGCAGCGAGCACGCGGATCGAGCGTGCCCGCGCCTGCGCGATGCCAGCTGCCGGCCCCAGGTCGCGCCGCACCCGCCCCCAGGCGAACGCCCGCACCACCAGGGAAGCGCGGTCCAGCGCGGCAAGCAGGGACGCAACGGCATCGCCGCGCAGATCGAGCGCGAGACCGCCGGGCACCACGATATCCATCATGAGCCGATGGCCGAACGCCTCGCCCAGCGCCACGGCGCTCTGCTCACGCGCCTGACCGAGCAGGGTCGCGAACCGCGCATCACCCGCCGCCGCCACCGCCGCCGCCAGCGCGGCGAGATCAGCGGTCATTCGCTCGATCGCGATCATGATCGCGCGCAGCGCCACCGCCCGCGGCGGTGCCACGGCACCGCTCGCCGCCTCCGCCGCGCGGGCAAACGCGACCGCGTGCGCGACCGTGGCATCACCGGCGATGCGAGCGGCGAACCGTGCGGCAACCCGGGGCGATTTGCCGCGCATCAGCCCCGCGATGCCGCGATGGGCGTAGCCGAGCCGGTGTTCCAGGCGGAGAATCCGCGTGTCGTCCGTGCTGAAACGCCCCATGCTGAAGCGCCCCATGCTGAAACGCCGGTGCACCGGGCTTGCGATCCGCCCGGCAACCGGGCCCGCGCCGATCTGATAGAAGCCTTCGCCCACGGTTTCGATGAAGCGCGGCCAGGCGGCATCGGTGCCGGCGGCCCCTTGGGCGATCGCCGGGCGGCGGTCGGTGGCGCTTTCGGCGATGGCGCCGGTCTGGTCGAACGCCAGCCGTTCGAACCAGGCGGCCTGGGGAAACCCTGTGGCGATCGAAGGATAGGCGTTGGCGATCAATTCGGTCGCCAGCAGCAGCGGCGCCGATCCATCGGTGAACAGCGCATGCACCCGCCCGCCCGAAATGAACAGGCCGAGAAACGCCAGCCGGGCGTCGCCGGCCGCGAGGCTGCGCCAGGTGGCGGCATCCAGCATCACGGCCGTACCCGGCGGGGCCGCCGACGCGATCGCGGCATCGAGTGCTGGGTTCATGCGGGCAGCGCGATCAGCCAGGGCAGCAGCCCCAGCGCGGCGGCGGCGAGCAACAGCAGCGCGGCGGGCATCGCGCGGCGCGCCGGCGGCATGGTGAACCGAGCCGGCGGCTGGCGTGCCAGCGCGATCGCCGCGGTCAGCACCACCGCCGCCAGCACCGCCCCACCCAGCCTGATATCAAGGCGGAAAGCGGCGCGCAGCACGGCGACATCGCCGGCGAACGCGCCGAACGGCGGCAGGGCGAGCAGCGCGATCAGGCCGGCGGATGCGAAGGTGCCGCCGGCGAGGCGCGCGAGCGCGATGGTCGCCAGGATCAGCAGGGCCCCGTCGGTCGCGCCCAGACCGAAGCCGAGCGATGCGACGCCGAGTTGCACGCAACCCGCCGCCTCCAGCACCGCGCCGCGCCGGATCAGCCCGATCAGCCCGGCCAGAACCAGTACGCCGCCGCCGGCGATCAACAGCGTGGGCACCGCAACCGCCTGCACCAGCATCACCACCAGGCAGCCGATCGCCGCCGCGACGCCGAGCAGGATCGCGAAGCGGCGCGGCGCCAGCCAGATCAGGATCAAGCCAAGCACGCCGATCTTGATAATCCAGGCGAGCAGCCCGACCGGCCAGGTGGCGGCGAGACCGGCATCGGCCATCGGCACGGGCGCGATCACGTCGAGCACGATGGCCAGCAGCACGATGCGGCGCAGCATCGCCTCGATCCGAAACAGCGCGCGCTCCGGCCCGGCGTAATCGGCCGGATCGTCGAGCTCGTAGCAGCCGAGCGTGAGCGCCAGCGCGATGCCGGCGAGCAGCACCAGCGCCGTGTTCGCGGGTGTCGCCGCGAGCAGGCCGCCGATCGCATCCAGCCGGTCGCTACCCGCCCGCACCGCCAGCGCGCCGAGCACGACCAGCCAGACCACGAGGCCGATTGCCAGCCGCAGCGCCGCCCCCGCCGCCCGCGCGCCGCGCCCACCCTCCCCCGATTCGAGCCATGCGGCCAGGCGCGCGCCCAGCGCCAGGGCGAGCAGTCCGGCCAGCAGTGGCACGGTCGCGAGCGGTGCGGTGATCAGGCCGAAGGCAAAGCCGGGCACCACCAGCAAGGCGGCACCGCTCGCGGTCACCGCGATGACCGGCCAGGCGGGATAGAGCGGCGAGGCGAACCCCGGCCGCAGGCGACGTTTGCGGCTGAGTTTGACCAGATCATCCCAGGCCTGCCGCCACCGGGGCGGTGCTACACCATCGTGCACCGCGCGCAGGACCGGCGCGAGCAGCGCCAGCGCGGCCGCCATGCCGAGCAGCGCGGTGATATCGATCAGCGTCGCAATCAGGCGGCTCAGCAGCATCATGGCCGGAACGGCACGGCGAGCCAGCGCGCGGCGCGGCAGGCCCAGCGCCAGGCGGGGTGCGCGCGGGGCGGCAGGCGCAGCGCGCCGGCAAACCCGGTCGCGGTGATCTGAGTCGTCGGCTCGCCGAACGGCAGCCAGGCCGGCGGGCGGGCGAAACCATCGTCATACGCCGGCACGTCGACCGGGCCGGCCCGCAGCAGGAACCGCCGCGCGCCGAGCGCCAGCGCGGCCATGGCGAGGGCAAGTCCGAGCCGCGCCGGATAGGCCAGCGCAAAGTCGGCCAGCGCGAAGATCGCGCCACCGAGCAGCAATGCTGCGAGTGCGACCAGTACCGGCCGCGCCGCATCCTCGGCCGCCGCGGCGCGCAGGCTGCGCGGCCGGCCGAGTGCGATGGCCGCGAACGCGCGCAGGACGGCAAATCCCATCAAGGCGAACCACAGCGCCAGCACCACGATCGCGGTCCAGGCACCGGCACCGATCGCGGCACGCCACGCCGCGCTGAACGCGACAAACCCCGGTCCGGGCGGCAACATGGCGGCGAAGGCGAGGCCGCCGCCCATCAGCAAGGCAAAGCGCGGCATGCCGCGCGCAATGCCGCCCAGCCAGTCGAGCGCGCTGGTGCCGGTTGCCTCGGTCAGCGTCGCGGCGGCGATGCCGAGCACCGGGGCGATCAGCGCGTTCGCGATCATCGCCGCCACCGCCGCCGGCGCGGCCCCGAGGCCGAGCGCCAGCAGCGCCAGCCCGGCGAACCCCAGCGCCGTGGCGCGGGCGAGGCCGGCCAACGTGTTTGCGCGCGCCGCCCATAGCCCGCCGCCGAGTAGCGCCGCCCCGCCCGCCAAGGCGAAGACCGGAGCGAGCGCCGGCGCATCGAGCGCCACCGTGACCAGGACCGACGGCACCGCGGCCAGCGCGAACGCGCCACCCTGGCGGCCCCACAGCGCGAGCAGCAGCGCGATGCCGCCCCAGAAGACCGCGCCCAACGCTGAACCGGACGGGCCGAGCGCCAGCACCGCCAGCACGCTCGCGACGATCAGCGCGTATAAACCTGGCTTGGGCCGCCCCGCCGCCGTGATGGTGGCGGCGGCGGCGAGCAGCAGCGGCGCGAGCAGTGCGGCCCGCAGCGGATCGACCGCGAAATCTGCCACATCGAACCCGGCGCCGCCGAACCAGGGCAGCGCCGCCTGCATCGGCGCAAGGCCGAACAGCGCGACCGCCGCCATGCCGAGCGCGCCGGCGAACGCCAGACCGGCAACGCCGCCGGCCACGGCGGCCGGCATCGCAGCCATCACGCGTGATTGCTCAGAGGGTCGGGCCATGCCCCGGCATAGCAGGCCGGGCCGATTCGCCCATCACCACGGTCACGCCGATGCGCGCTTCTGCACCCGCCGCGCGATCACCAAACCGACCAGAATCGCCAGATCGAT
This sequence comes from Acidiphilium sp. 34-64-41, assembly GCF_002282635.1. Classification (NCBI taxonomy): domain Bacteria; kingdom Pseudomonadati; phylum Pseudomonadota; class Alphaproteobacteria; order Acetobacterales; family Acidocellaceae; genus Acidiphilium; species Acidiphilium sp. 34-64-41. The sequence continues at coordinate 9,237 of NZ_NCJX01000004.1, forward strand.
CGCCACGAATGCCGCAGCACTGATCCGCAGCGTGCTGAAATTGGCATCGAGCACCAGCCACGGGTTGATCCCCGAGTTGAGCTTGTACCAGAGCGCCTCGCCCAGCGCCGTGATCATCACGCTCGCCACCGCCAGGATCACGATGCCCGACACCGAGCGGCGAAACCCTGGCGCACTCGCGCGCCATAGCATCAGCCACACGAACAGCCCGGCCGGCACCATCGCCACCCCGACCTCGACCTTCTGGGTCAGGAAAAAATGCCACAGCGACAGGATCGCGACCGGATAAATCAGCCGGTGCAGCGCTTTCCATTTTTTCCCCAGCCGCGCCATCGCCGCATCGGTCGAGGTGACCGAGAGCGCGATGAACCCGACCGTCGCGATCGTGCCGAGAATGAGGTAGAATACCGTCAGCATCTGGCTGACCACGAAGCCGAGCGCGAACCCCTCGTCCCACGCGTAGAGCACGATGTGCGCGATCGTGTAGAACGCCGCCGCGAGCCCGAGCATGCGCCGCAGCATCACCACGCGCGGCCAGTCGAACAGGGCGCGCGCCGGGGTGACCGCGAGGCACAGGATCAAGAAGCGGATCGCCCAGAACCCGGTTTCCAGCATGGCGTGATGTACCGGCCGGCTGCCTAGATTATCGGTGCGCCACTGCCAGAGAATGAACGGCGTCGGCGCGATGCAGAGCAGCAGCGTGATCAGCTTCAGCCAGGAAAACCGCCCGGCCGGCGTGCGCCAGGGGATTGCGAAGACGGAGGGGCGGCGCTTGGTTGTGGTGCTCATGTGGGTCTCATGTGTTTACGCATCTACGCTGGCAAATGGGGCGACAGGCAAAAGTAGGGCTTCTTTTTTGAAAAAAAGAAGCAAAAAACTTTTTGTCCTGTGGGCGCCGCGGCGCTGTGGCTTGACCGGGGTGGCTTGGGGCTTGCATATATTGACCATGAATGGGTGCTGCATCCGGCGCGTGAGCGGACGAATTATCGGGCCGGCCCTGAGCTAAGGGCCGGGTCACACACCTGTTTCCTCTCCTCCGGAGCTTGCCATGAACGATAGCGTCCCCGCCGAGCGCGATTACCGCGCCACCGTGTTTCTGCCCCGCACCGCATTCCCGATGCGCGGCGACCTGCCCAAACGCGAACCCGAAGCACTCGCCCGCTGGGAGGCGATGGGTCTGTTCGCCCGCCTGCGCGCCGATGCCGCCGGCCGCACCCCCTTCATTCTGCACGACGGCCCGCCCTACGCCAACGGCAATCTGCACATCGGCCACGCGCTGAACAAAATCCACAAGGATGTGATCAACCGCGCCCGCCAGATGGCCGGGTTCGACGCCGATTACGTGCCGGGCTGGGATTGCCACGGCCTGCCGATCGAATGGATGGTCGAACAACAATACCGCAAAGCCGGCAAAAACAAGGACGAAGTGCCGGTGCTCGACTTCCGCGCCGAGTGCCGCGCCTACGCCGCCAAATGGCTCGACATCCAGGCCGCCGAGTTCAAACGCCTCGGCATCGAAGGCAATTGGGCGCAACGCTACGCGACGATGGATTTTCCATCCGAAGCGGCGATCGCCGCCGAGATCCATAAATTCGCGGCGAACGGCGCGCTCTATCGCGGCCTGCGGCCGGTGATGTGGAGCCCGGTCGAAAAGACCGCGCTGGCGGAGGCCGAGGTTGAATATCAGGATCGGACGGATACGGCGATCTGGGTGCGGTTTAGGGTTGTCAACAAAGAAATCTTGCAGCCTATTTTTAAGTATGATGGGTTAAATTCTGGTAGTACTATTTCCGTAGTTATCTGGACCACCACGCCATGGACAATTCCCGGTAACAGAGCCGTAGCATTTAAGCCCTCCGCTGTTTACTCTCTGCTGCAGAAAATTTCCGGAAATGATCCGGCGACAGAGCCAGAACAAGAATATTATATAGTATCAAATGATTTAGTTCAAATATTTTCACAAAATTTGGGTATTCGTTTAAGAAGACTTGCCACAACTTACGGTCGGTATTTGTCTAATTTGCGCGTTTTACACCCGCTCTCAAAGTTTTCTGGTTACGATTTCGATGTTCCGATGTTACCTGGAACATTTGTTACAACTGATGCCGGCACCGGTTTCGTTCACATGGCACCCGCACACGGTGAAGATGACTTTATAGTTTGCACTGAAAACGGCATCGAAGTACCCGAAACGGTCAACGATGACGGAACTTACGCCGCCGACGTGCCGCTATTCGCCGGTCAGCACGTTTACAAAGTAGCCGATAACGTCTGCCGTGCCTTGGATGACAACAACACCCTCCTCAAACGCGAAGAGTTCCGCCACTCCTACCCCCATTCCTGGCGCTCCAAAGCCCCGCTGATCTACCTCGCCCGCCCCAACTGGTTCATCCGGATGGACGGCCCCGAACATATCCGCGAAAAAGCCCTCGAAGCAATCGACGCCACGCGCTTCGTCCCCGATGCCGGGCGCAACCGCATCCGCTCGATGGTGGAGTCCCGCCCCGACTGGTGCATCTCCCGCCAGCGCGCCTGGGGTGTGCCGATCGCGATCTTCATGCGCAAAGCCGATAAATCCATCCTGAACGACCCGGCGGTCTTCGCCCGCACCCGCGCCTTGTTCGAGGCCGAGGGGGCGGATGCGTGGTACGCTCGCCCCGCCGCCGATTTCCTCGGCAATGCCTATAACCCGGATGATTACGAACAGGTGTTCGACATCGTCGATGTCTGGTTCGAGAGCGGCTCGACCCATGCCTTCGTGCTCGAAGCGCGCGGCATGCCCTGGCCGGCCGATTTGTACCTCGAAGGGTCGGATCAGCATCGCGGCTGGTTTCAGGCCTCGCTGCTCGAAGCGGTCGGCACGCGCGGCGTGGCCCCGTTCAAGGCGATCGTCACCGATGGTTTCGTGCTCGACGAGCAGGGCCGCAAAATGTCGAAATCGCTCGGCAACGTCACCGCGCCGCAGGAGGTGATCGACCTGTACGGCGCCGACATTCTGCGCCTGTGGGTAATGAATTCGGACGTGCACAACGATCTGCGGATCGGCAAGGAAATCCTCAAGCAACAGGCCGATCTGTATCGCCGCATCCGCAACACGCTGCGCTGGATTCTGGGCGGGCTGGAGGGTTATTCCGACGCGGAAATACTCGATCGCGCGGCGATGCCCGAGCTCGAGCAATACATGCTGCACAAACTCGCCGAGCTCGAGGCGATGCTGCGCCGCGCGGTCGAGACGCATGACTGGACCGGCGTGTATCCGGCGATCCATCAGTTCTGCAACAACGATCTCTCGGCGTTTTATTTCGATATCCGCAAGGATGCGCTCTATTGCGACGTGAAGCTCGATGCCGAGGGTCGGCAGCTCGCCCAGAGCGACACCAGGCGCGCGTGCCGGACCGTGCTGGATATTCTGCACCGGTGCCTGACCACATGGCTCGCACCGGTGCTGCCGTTCACCGCCGACGAGGCATGGCGGGCACGATTCGGTGAGGATGAGTGCGTGCATCTGGCGCAGTTTCCGCCGGTGCCGGCCACGTGGCGCGATGACGCGCTCGATGCCGGCTGGGCGGAAATCCGGGCGGTGCGCAAGCTCGCCAACACCCAGTTGGAGGAAGCACGGCGCAGCGGCGACATCGCTTCCTCGTTGCAGGCCTGCATCAGCATCACCCTCGCGGTCGATGCGCCGATCGCGTTGCAGAGCGTCGACTGGGCGGAACTGCTGATCACCTCGGCGGCCGAAACCATGATCGCGACCGATGAGGCCGGCGCCGGTGCGGCGGCACCGTTGCGCGCGCCGCCGAAAGTCACGATCGCGCCGGGCACCAAATGCGCGCGCTGCTGGCAGGTCTTGCCGGAAGTGGGCGAGGATCAGGCTCACCCAACCCTGTGCCGCCGCTGCTGCGAGTATGTCGGATGAACCGCCGCCTTGCCGGCGTGGTGATGGCGCTGGTCGTCCTGCTGGCCGATCAGGCGTCGAAATACTGGGTGCTGTACGGTCTCGACCTGCCGCAGCGCGCGGTCGTGCGTATCCTGCCGGTGCTGAATTTCGCGATGGTATGGAACCACGGCGTCACCTTCGGCATTCTGGCGGGCGATAACGCGACGCTCTTGCTCATCGTGGTGGCCGCGGTCGCGGTGATCGCGCTGGCGGTCTGGCTGTGGCGGGCGGTGCATCTGACGACGACGCTGGCGGTGGGCGCGATCATCGGCGGGGCGATCGGGAATATTATTTCGCGGGTGCAGTACGGCGCGGTGGTCGATTTCATCGATGCGCATATCGGTGCGTATCATTGGTATGTGTTCAACGTGGCGGATGCCGCGATCGTCTGCGGTGTCGGGACGTTGATTCTCGACTCGATGCTCCGTCGTGAGCCCGCCGCTCCCTTGCCCACCGGGGCGCGCGGCGATAAGGAGGCGTCATGATCCGCACACGCAAATCGGCCGCGCCGTTGACCCTTGCCGCCATCGCCACCATCGCGACACTGGCGCTCGCCGGGTGCAGCGATGCCTCGAAAACCTTCGGGCTCGAGGTCACCCCGCCCGATGCCTACGATGTCGCGACCGAGGCACCGCTGTCGATGCCGCCCGATCTCGCGCTGCCGACGCCGCAGCCCGGCGCGCCCCGGCCGCAGCAGGTCTCCGCATCGCAGCAGGCCGAGGATGTGCTCTCGCCGCAGACGGCACTCGCCAATGGCGATGCCAGCATGGGCCCCGGTCAGCAGGCCTTGTTGCAGGAGGCCGGACCAACGCCACCCTCCGGGATTCGGACCATCGTCAATCACCAGGCCGAGCTTGAAAGCCGCAGCCGGGGTTTCGTGTCCTCGCTGATGTCGCTCGGCGGCGGCAAGCCGGGCGATCAGGTGGTCAATGCCTCGGCCGAGCAGCGGCGCCTGCAGGAAAATGCCGCCCTCGGCACGCCGGCAACTTCGGGTGCCACGCCGCAGCAGAGTGCCACACCGTCCAAGGGCATCATCGGGCGGATTCTCAACATTTTCTGAGCCGCCCGCATGTGAGCCTTGACGCCGTGTCGGTTGCACGCGGCTGAACAACTTGCATATCCGTTGGCATGTCCGACTCCATGAACCCTTCGACCGGCCCGGCCGCACCCTCCGCCGGCCTGGTCACCCTGTACGCCGTCGCGGCCGGCGCGGTGGTGGCCAATTTATATTATGCCCAACCGCTGGTCGGGTTGATCGCGCCCGCGCTGCATCTGCCCAAGCCGATCGCGAGCCTGTTGGTGACCTTCACCCAGCTTGGCTATGCGAGCGGTCTGTTGCTGCTGGTGCCGCTGGGCGATCTGGTCGAGAACCGAGCGCTCAGCACCCGGTTGATCGGCGGTTCGGTCGTCGCCCTCGCGCTGGCCGCCACCGCCTGGACCTGGCCGATCTTTCTGGCCGCCGCCCTGCTGATCGGCCTGTGTTCGAGTGCGGTGCAGATATTGGTGCCGATGATCGCGACGCTGACGCCGGATGCCACGCGCGGCCGGGTGGTCGGCAACGTGATGGGTGGCCTGGTGTTCGGCATTCTGCTGGCCCGGCCGGTGGCGAGCCTGATCGCCTATGCGGTGGGCTGGCGCGCGGTGTTCGGCCTCTCGGCGCTGGGCATGGCCGCGCTGTTTCTGGTGCTGCGCCGTAAGTTGCCGCACGTCGCGCCGAAGGCGCGGGCGGGGTATTTTTCGCTCATTCTCAGCATGTTCAAACTCTACGCGACCGAGCCGACCCTGCGGCGGCGGGCGGCCTATCAATGCGCGGCGTTCGGCGTGTTCAGCCTGTATTGGACGGCGGTGCCGATCTATCTGACCGAGCGGTTCCACTACACGCAATTCGGCATCGCGGTGTTCGCACTGGTCGGTGCTGCGGGGGCGATTTCAGCGCCTTTGGCCGGCCGGCTGGCCGATGCGGGCTATGGCAGGGTGGGTAGCGCGGTTTCGCTCGCTCTGGTGCTGGCCTCGTTCGGGGTCTCGGCGCTGGGTGCGGCGCTGCACAGCGTGGTGCTGCTGGCGCTGGCGGGGGTTGCGCTCGATTTCGGCGTGCAGGCGAACAACGTGCTCGGCCAGCGCGCGATCTATGCGCTGGCGCCGGAGCTGCGGGCGCGGCTGAATGGCGCGTATATGGCGGCGTTCTTTGTCGGCGGCGCGACCGGCTCGGCGGTGGCGAGTGCCCTGCTGATCCGCGGCGGCTGGACGCTGGTCGCCCTGGTCGGCGCGGCGGCCCCTGCCCTCGCGCTAAGCTATTTCATCCTGAACGAAATCCGGCGGCGGCGCGCGGCGTTCGCCTGACACCGACCGCCGCGCAGCCTGAGCGCTAGCGCGCCGCGCCGCGGATGAAGGCGGCGCTGTCATCGAGCGTCTGGCGGCCTTCCGGCACGAAACTGTGAAACATCGGCCAGACATGCGGCACCACCGGCCAGATGCGCAGCAGGCTGACCACACCGGCGGCGCGGGCCTTTTCGTCGAACCGCACGCTGTCGTCGCGCAGAACCTCGTTGGCGCCGACATGGATCATCAGCGGCGGCAAGCCGGCAAGATCGCCATACAGCGGCGAGGCGTGTGGGGTGCGTGGATCGGCGTCGCCGAGGTACATTTTTGCCCCGTCGGCGATTTTGGTGCCGATGATCATCGGGTCGCGCCCCTCGTTCTCGATCGCGCTGGCACCGGTGCCGGCCAGATCGGTCCAGGGCGAGAACACCACCGCGCGCGCCGGCATCGGCAGGCCGGCCTCCTTCGCCGCGAGCAGCACGGCGAGCGCCAGGCCGCCGCCGGCGGAATCCCCGGCGATCGCGAAGCGTTCCGGCACCACGCCCTGGTCGAGCAGGCCGCGATAGGCGGCCAGACCATCATCGACCGCCGCAGGATAGCGGTGTTCGGGGGCGAGCCGATAATTGGCGGCGAACACGCGAACGCCGCGCCGGGCGAGCGCGCCGGTGATCGGGCGATGGGTTTCGGCCGAACAGACCAGATAGGCGCCGCCGTGAAAATACAGCACAGTCATCGCCGGGCGGGCACCCTCGGCCGGTTCGACCCACTCGCCCGGCACGCCGCCGATCACCGCCTCGGTATAGCGCACGCCGCGCGGCACCGGCATCGGCGATTTGAAGGCGCGGCGGACGGTTTCAGGATCGGCGCTGCCGGAGAGCTTGCGCTTGACCTGATAGCGCAGGACCGGATTGAGCAGATGGGCGGCAAGACTGGCCATGGCGACTCCTTGAGGTCAACGGCGGGACGGTATCACGGTTTGGCGGTTGCCAGATCTTGAGGTCTGGCGAGCCGGCGCTGGATCACGCTCCAGGCGCGCACCGGCATCAGGCGGCTCAGCGTATCGATCGCATAGGCATCCGCGCCGATCAGCACGCGGGGCGCGCCGCGCTCCACCCCATCGAGAATGACGCGCGCGGCGGTCTCCGGCGGGGTCTTCAACGAGACCTCGAACGCCTTGATGCCGGCGGCGGCGATCGCCGGATCGATCCGCGCCGCCAGCCGCGCGGCGCGAGCGATGTTGGTGCGGATGCCGCCAGGATGCACGATCGTGACGCCGATGTTGGTATCCGCCAACTCATGGCGGAGCGATTCACCAAAGCCGCGGATGGCGAATTTCGAGGCGGCATAGGCCGTCTGCCAGGGCGGCCCGACCAGGCCGAACACCGATGAGAGAAACACGATCCGTCTGGGTTCGCCGCCGCCATTGCGCAGGACCGGCAGCATGGCGCGGGTGAGCCGCACCGCCGCCCAGAAATTGATGTCCATCAGCCAGGCGAATTCGGCCTCGTCCATCTGTTCGAACGCGCCGACGAGGGCGACGCCGGCATTGTTGATCAGCAGGGCGGGTGCCGCGTGGCTGGCGGCGATCGCGTCTGGCAACGCCGCGATGGCGGCGGCATCGGCGAGATCGGCGACATGGGTGGACACGGTGGCGCCGAACAGCCGTGCTTGTTCGGCGATGCGCGCGAGACCTTCGGCATCACGGTCGATCAGCGCCAGATCGGCGCCGCGCGCCGCCAGCGCCAGGGCAAGTGCCGCGCCGATCCCGCTGGCGGCACCGGTGAGCACCGCGACCTTGCCGTTTACCCTCATGCGCATCGGCGAACTCCCTGTGGTTTGGACATCGTTAACCCAACGGCTTTACATGGTCGCATGCCGATCCGACTCCTAGCCCCCGCCACCATCAACCGAATCGCTGCCGGCGAAGTGATCGAACGGCCGGCCGCCGCGGTCAAGGAACTGGTCGAGAACGCGCTGGATGCCGGGGCGCGGCGGATTGCCGTGCGAATCGACGGCGGCGGCATCGCGCGGATCGAGGTGACCGACGATGGCGGCGGGATTCCCGAAACGGAGCTGGCACTCGCGATCACCCGGCACGCCACCTCCAAACTGACCGATGAGGCGCTGGTACGGATCGCGACTCTCGGGTTCCGCGGCGAGGCGCTGCCCTCGATCGGGGCGGCGGCGCGGCTGACCCTGGTGTCACGCCCGCGCGGCCAGGATGCGGCGGCGCGGATCGCGGTGGCGGGCGGCGCGGTGAGCGAAATTACGCCGGTGGCGGCACCGTTCGGCACCAGCGCGATCGTGGAAGATTTGTTCTATGCGACGCCGGCGCGGCGGAAATTCCTGCGCTCCGTGGCATCGGAAACCAGCGCCTGCGCCGATGCGGTGCGGCATCTGGCGCTGGCGGCGGCGGATGTCGCGTTCGCGCTGAGCATCGATGGGACCACCAGTTTTGACGTGCCCGCGCAGGATCGGCGGGCGCGGGTGGCGGCGCTGTACGGGCGCGGCGATGCCGAGGCGCTGGTCGCGCTTGAGGCGGTACGCGAGGATATCACGATCAGCGGCTTCATCTCGCCCGCCAGCGTGACGCGCGCGACGGCGCGGCATCAGCACATGATGGTCAACGCGCGGCCGGTGCGCGACCCGCTGCTGCGGATGGCGCTGCGCGTGGCGTATCGCGATCTGATTCCGGCCGGGCGGCATCCGCTGGCGGCACTCTGGCTCGAAATTCCGCCCGAACAACTCGATGTCAACGTGCATCCGGCGAAATCCGAACTGCGGTTCGCGGCGCCGGATGCGGTGCGCAGCCTGCTGATCGGCGCGGTGCAGCGCCATCTGGCGACGCCGGCCGGGGTTGCCGCCGCACCGGCGCTGCGCCTGGGCGGTGGCGGGCGGGCAAGTTGGAGCTATCCGGTGCCGGCCAGTGCGGCGGCGCGCGGCTTTGCCGAGGCGGAGACGGCGCTGGCGTTCGATCTGCCGCCGAGCCTGCGGCGGCCGGCACCGGCGGCGCCGATCGGTGCGTTTCCGCTGGGCACGCCGCTCGCGCAGCTGTTCGATACCTATATTTTGTCGCAGATCGCGGATGGGTCGCTGGTCCTGATCGACCAGCACGCGGCGCATGAGCGGCTGACCGAATTGCGCCTGCGCGCCGAGCGCGATGCTGGCGGGATTGCCAGCCAGGGGCTGCTGTCGCCGGTGCCGCTCGATATGGCGGATGACGATGTTGCCCGCCTGATGGCCAGTGCCGCGACGCTCGCGCAACTGGGCGTGATGGTCGAAGGCTTCGGCGCCGGGGCCGTGCTGATCCGCGCCATTCCGGCGGCCTTGGGCAACGCCGATCCGCGGGCGCTGGTGCGCGACATTGCCGATGCGCTTGCCGATACGGGGATGGCGGGCCCGCTGGAAGGGCGGCTCGATGCCATGCTCATCCGCATCGCGTGCCACCGTTCGATCCGCGCCGGGCGGCGGTTGGCGTTCGAGGAAATGGCGGCGCTGCTGCGGGCGATGGAAGCCACGCCGCTGTCGCAGACCTGCCCGCACGGGCGACCGACCGTGCTGAAACTGACGCGCGGCGATCTGGAGCGGATGTTCGGGCGGGCCGGCTAGGCGGGATTGCGCGGCGGCGCCGAACTTGGTTTGATCAGGGATGGACAACAATATCCGTTTTGCCGATATCACTGCCCCGACGCCGGACCGTGCGAGCCTCGCGCGCGATTACGCGGCGATCAACGCGCTGTTCGACGATGGCGAGATTGCCGAGGCGGCGGCGCGGTTCGATCGGTTGCGGCGCGAGATCGGGACGTGGGGAGCCCTCGTCGAACTGCGGTTTCAGCAGAATACCGATGATGCCGGGGCGAAGGCGGCGCTCGATTATCGGGATGAATTGCTGCCGGCGGCGCAGAACCACGAAACCGCGTTCAAGCAGCGCATGCTGGATCACGGTGACCGGACCGCGGTCGTGCATGCGGTGGGTGCCCATGCGGTCGCGTTGTGGGACCTCGATATCGGGATTTTCCGCCCCGAGATCGAGGCCGATCTGGAGCAGGAGGCCAAACTCGCGGCGCGCTACACCGAACTGACCGCCTCGGTGCAGATCGAGATCGATGGCAAGACGGTGAATTACGAGGGGATGGCGCCGTTCCGCGAAAATATCGATCGTGCGCTGCGCCATGAGGCCGAGCAGAAGATCGATGCGTTCTTTGGACAGAATGCCGCGGAGCTGGACCAGATTTATGACGATCTGGTGAAGTTGCGCCACGGAATGGCGCGCAAACTCGGCTATGAGAATTTCATTCCGCTTGCCTACAAGCGGATGCGCCGGCTGGATTACGGGCCCGATGAGGTCGCGCGGTATCGCGACGCGATTGCGACGCATGTGACGCCGCTGGTCGGGCAAATCATGGAACAGCGGCGCACGGCATTCGGCTGGGACAAGGTATTCGCCTGGGACGAACGTATCGTCGATCCGCTCGGCAACCCGACCCCGCTGGGCGGGCATGATGAGTTGGTTGCGGCGGGTCAGGCGATGTATGATCGGATGGACCCGGAAATCGCCCGGTTTTATGAGGCGATGAACCAGGGTGGGTTTCTCGATCTGAAGAACCGGCCCGCCAAGGGCAACGGCGGGTTCTGCACCAGTTTCGATACGGTCGGCATGCCGTTCATTTTTGCCAATTTTGTGGGGACCAGCGGTGATATCGACGTGCTGACGCACGAGATGGGCCATGCGTTTCAGAGCTTTGTCAGCCGCGATCTGCCGGGGGTCGATTACCTCACGCCGGGGATGGAATCGGCTGAGATCCACTCGATGAGTTTTGAATTTTTCGCCTATCCGCATGCCGAGTTGCTGGTCGGGACAGATGCCGCAGCGCGCTACCGCCAGATGCACCTGATCGACGCGTTGACGTTTCTGCCGCACGGTGCGTGCCTCGATCATTTCCAGCACGAGGTCTATGCGAACCCGGATATGACGCCGGCCGAGCGCCGCGCGGTGTGGCGGAAGCTCGAACGGCACTACCTGCCGTGGCGCGATTACGGCGATCTGGCCAATGGTGCGGATGGTGGGTCGTGGCAGCAGGTGCTGCATTTATATCTGATGCCGTTCTACATGATCGATTATGCGCTGGCGCAGTGCTGCGCCCTGCAGTTCTGGACACGGTCGCGCAAGAATTACGCGGTGGCGCTCGCGGATTACATCGCGCTGTGCCGGCGTGGTGGGTCGGCGCCATTTCTGGAGTTGGTGGAGTCGGCGGGGTTGATCTCGCCGTTCGCGCCGGGGGCGCTCGAAACATCGGTCGCGGCAGCGGCCAAGGCCTTGCGGTCGGACTGATCGAAACGGATTAAATTACCGTCAATTCTCTCGGTTTGCTTCATGCCTGCCTAAAATTGCCACGGTTCCAGGGCCATTCTGGCGCATGGGATCCATTGCAGCGAGGCGGGTTTTGGCACTTCGGCGACGCGAAATGACGGCGAGCGAACTGCCGCTCGAACAGCAAAGCGCGCTCCGCTTTATTCTCGGCGCGGCACGGCGGCGGTTCTGGTCGCACATCGTGGTGCTGCTGTCTGTCATGGTTGCGGTGGGCTGTTCGATCGGCTCGCAATATGCCGTCAAGAACATGGTCAATGTGCTGGCGGCGCACCGGGTGGATGAGGTTTGGCTGGCGTTCGGGCTGCTGGCGGGATTGATCGCGGCGGATAATCTGGCCTGGCGGGTCGGCGGCTGGGTCGCGGCGCGGGCATTCGTGGTGGTGACTGGCGATATCCGGCGGCGGCTGTTCAACCATATGCTCGGCCATTCCCACGGGTATTTCGCCGAGCGGCGGCCCGGGATGCTGGCGGGGCGGATTTCCGCGACCGGCAATGCGGTGTTCCGGATCGAGAGCCTGACCTTCTGGAACGTGCTGCCGCCGTTATTCGCGGTGTTCGGTGCGATGCTGCTGCTGATTTCGGTCAATGCCGTGATGGGGCTTGCCGTGGTGGTGGTGGCGCTGGTGCTGGGGGTGATCCTGAAGCGGTTGGCCGAAGGTGGCGAGGCGCTGCACAAGGATTATGCGGTCAAGGCCGCATCGGTCGATGGCGAGTTGGTCGATGTGATCAATAACGTGGGCGTGGTGCGGGCGTTCGGCGCGCTGCGGCGCGAGCGGCGACGATTTGCCGGGCGGGTGGGCCATGAGATGGATGCGCGGCAGGAGAGTCTGCGCTACCTCGAAAAACTGCGGATCTTTCATGCGGTGTGCACCGCCGGCCTGACCTCCGCCCTGCTCGCCTGGACGCTGCATTTATGGGTGCTGGGGCGGGTTTCACCTGGGGATGTCGTGCTGGTGACGACGCTGGGCTTTACCGTGCTGCATGGCACGCGCGATCTGGCGGTGGCGTTGGTCGAGATGGTGCAGGATTTCGCACGGCTGACCGATGCGCTGAAGGCGCTGCTGGTGGCGCATGACATGGTCGATGATCCGGATGCGCCGCCGCTCGATGTGCGGCGCGGGGCGATCAGTTTCCGGCATATCGAATTCGCCTATCCGGACAGCGACGTGCTGCTGCGGGATTTTTCGCTCGACATCCAGCCGGGCGAGAAGATCGGGCTGGTCGGGCGTTCGGGCTCGGGCAAGACCACGCTGCTGGCGTTGCTGCAACGCCAGTTCGACCTGCCGGAAGGGCAGATTTTAATCGATGGCGAGGATATTTCGACCCGTACCCAGGCCAGCCTGGCCGGGGCGATTGCCGTGGTGTCGCAGGATGTGCAGTTGTTTCACCGCTCGGTGCTGGAGAATATCCGCTATGGCAAGCCATCCGCCACGGATTCCGAGGTGCGCGCGGCGGCTGAGGCGGCGGAATGCATGGGGTTCATTCGCAAATTGCCGGACCGGTTCGACACGATGGTCGGCGAGCGGGGAATGAAATTATCGGGCGGGCAGCGCCAGCGGATTGCGATCGCGCGCGCGTTTCTATGCGATTCGCCGATTTTGCTGCTGGATGAGGCGACCTCGGCGCTGGATTCGGAATCCGAGAAATCGGTGCAGGAGGCGCTGGCCCGGCTGTCGCACGGGCGGACGGTGATTGCCGTGGCGCACCGGCTATCGACGGTGAAGGATTTCGACCGGATCGTGGTGATGGAGCAGGGCCGGATTGTCGATCAGGGCGCGCCGGATGCGCTGGCGGCGCGGCCGGGGCCGTATCGGGATCTGCTGGCGCATCAGGGGATGCAACTGGTCTGAGCGAGGCTGAACGCCGGCTACTGTGATGTTAAATCGCCGCCGCCGCTTGCATGCGGAGGCGGCGATTTACATTGTCATCGGGTTGGCACCACGCTGGATCAGGCGGCGGTCTGATGCTCCGGGAAATCGGCCGAGAGCGTCAGACCCTGCCATTTTTCGAGCTCGGCGCCGAGCGTTGCGACGTGTTTGCGCGCAAGGTCGAGTGCCGGGCGGCCGAGCACCAGGTGCAGCGGCGGTTCGGCGGCTTCGACGGCGGCGATCATGGCCTCGGCGCCGCGGCGCGGATCGCCGGGTTGTTTGCCGCTGCGGGCGGCGGTTTCACGGCGGCGGACGCCGGCGGTTTCGGCGTAATCCGCGATCTGGGTGGCGGATTGCACGATTGAACGGCCGGCCCAGTCGGTACGGAACGGACCCGGCTCGACGATGGTGACCTTGATGCCGAGGGGTTTGCCCTCGATCGCGAGGGATTGCGACAGGCCTTCGACCGCGAATTTGGTGGCGTGGTAGTAGCCGGTGGCACCGAAGCTGACGAGACCGCCGATCGAGGAGATATTCACAATATGGCCGCTCTTGTGCTTGCGCATGCCGGGCAGCACCGCCTTGGTCATGGCGATGAGGCCGAACACGTTGGTTTCGAACAAGGCGCGGACCGCCTGATCCTCGCCCTCCTCGATCGCGGCGAGGTAGCCGTAGCCGGCGTTGTTCACGAGCACGTCGATCCGGCCGAATTTGGCTTCGGCCGCGGCCACAGCGGCATCGACATCGGCTTGTTTGGTGACGTCGAGTTGCAGTTTGAGCAGGTTGCTCTGGTGCTGGCCGCCCAGATCATCGAGGCTTTTCAGGTTGCGGGCGGTGGCGATGACACGGCCGCCGCGTTCGAGCACCGCCTCGGTCAGTTCACGGCCGAAGCCGGTCGAACAGCCGGTGATGAACCAGATTTTTGTGGACTCCGTCATGCGAGGTCTCCTTTTCGAGCAGATCGTTACGGGTCATCATGTCATGAGCCGGCCCGGCGTGCGCAAGGGGCGCGCGGGCTGAGCGACGCGGATGCCGGGTCACGCGTGCGCGACGCCGATGTAATTCACTGAAAGATTGCGCGATTCCCGGAACCCGCCGCCCCGCAGCGACGGCACCAGGCCCGCCATGTCGCCCATGCGCAGGCCGGCGTTGCGGCACATGATCGATAATTCGCCGGGCGTGATGAAGCGCGCCCAGGAATGCGTGCCGACCGGCAGCAGGCGGAGCAGGTGTTCCGCACCCAGCTTGGCGATGGCGAAGGATTGCGGTGTGCGGTTCAGCGTGGACAGGAAGAGCAAGCCGCCGGGTGCGAGCAGGCGGGCGAGGCTCGCGAGAAACGCCTGCGGATCGGGGACGTGTTCGATCACTTCGAGCGCGGTGACGATGGGAAAGCGCGCACCCTCGTTGATCAGATCGTCGGTTTCAGCGGCGCGGTAGGCGATGGTCAGACCTTGGCCGGACGCATGCGCGCGGGCGGCGGCGATGGCTTCGCCGGCGGCATCGATGCCGGTGACGCGGCAACCGGCACGGGTCAGGCTTTCGGCGAGCAGGCCGGCGCCGCAGCCGACATCGAGCAGATCGACCGGATCATTGCCGAAGCGCGCGCGGATTCGCTGCATGATCCAGGCGGTACGTGCGGGGTTCATGGCGTGCAGCGGTCGCATCGGGCCGGTCTTGTCCCACCAGCGTGCCGCCAGCGCGTCGAATTTATCGACTTCGCGCCGATCGGCGGTTCCTTGTCGTTCCGTGATGATCATGCCGCCTCGCATTGCCCTTCGCCGCCCCGCCCGGTATGGGGACGCGGAGTTTATGTGAGCCCGGCGGGGCAAACCGGCAAGCGCTCCGCCCAAAGTCAACCAAAATACCCACGGCAACGAACGGATTGTTATGGCGCGTATCGTGATGAAATTCGGCGGCACATCGGTCGCCGATCTGGACCGGATTCGCAATGTGGCGTCCCGCGTCAAGCGCATGGTCGATGCCGGGCATGAGGTTGCGGTGGTAACCTCGGCGATGGCGGGTGCCACCAATCAGCTGGTCGCGTGGTGCCAGGAATTATCCCCGCTGTACGATGCGCGCGAATACGACACGGTGGTGGCGACCGGCGAGCAGGTGACTGTTGGGTTGCTCGCGATCGCGTTGCAGACGCTGGGGGTCGAGGCACGGTCGTGGACCGGCTGGCAGGTTCCGGTGGCGACCGATGGGCAGCACGGCAAGGCGCGGATCAACTCGATCGACGGTGCGGAGCTGATCAGGCGGATGCAGGCGGGCCAGGTGCCGGTGATTGCCGGGTTTCAGGGCATCGGGCCGGACAAGCGGATCACCACGCTGGGGCGCGGCGGGTCCGATACCTCGGCCGTCGCGGTGGCGGCGGCGATCGGGGCGGACCGGTGCGATATTTATACCGATGTCGATGGTGTTTACACGACCGATCCGCGGATCGTGCGCAAGGCACGCAAACTTGCGGCGATCACCTATGAGGAGATGTTGGAGCTCGCCTCGGTTGGTGCCAAGGTGTTGCAGACGCGTTCCGTCGAACTCGCTATGAAGGAGCGGGTTCGGGTGCAGGTGTTGTCCAGTTTTTCCGAGGAGCCGGGAACCCTGGTCGTTGATGAGGATGAAATCGTGGAACAGGAAATCGTCGCCGGCATCGCCTATTCGCGGGACGAGGCCAAGGTTACCATCCGCCGCGTGCCGGACCGGCCGGGGGTGGCGGCCGCCGTGTTCGGGCCGCTGGCCGAGGCGAGCATCAATGTCGATATGATCGTGCAGAACGTGTCCGAAGACGGCACCACCGACATGACGTTCACGCTGAACAAGACCGAATTGCCGCGCGCGCGCGCCGTGCTGGAATCGATGCACCCCGAAATTCAGTACGCCGATCTTTCGATCGATGCGGATGTTGCCAAGATATCGGTCGTCGGCGTCGGCATGCGCAGCCATGCGGGCGTCGCGGGCACGATGTTTCGCGCACTCGCCGGACGGGGGATCAATATATTGGTGATCTCGACCAGCGAGATCAAAGTGAGCGTGTTGATTGCGGCGGAATATACCGAACTCGCGGTGCGCGCCTTGCACACCGCCTATGGATTGGATGTTGCCTGATGAATGCACTCGATCATCTGTGGGCGCGCGGCTGCGACTTCCTGGGCACCGAGACCGCCATCATGGGCGGGGCGATGAGCTGGGTGAGCGAGCGGCATCTGGTTTCGGCGATTTCCAATGCCGGCGGGTTTGGCGTGATCGCCTGCGGTTCGATGAACCCGGCCCTGCTGGATGCCGAGATCAGCGCGACCAAGGCGCTGACCGGCAAGCCGTTCGGCGTCAATCTGATCACAATGCATCCGCAGTTGCTCGAACTGATCGAGGTTTGCATCCGCCATGAGATCGGCCATGTCGTGCTGGCGGGCGGCGTGCCTTCGGGTGCCGCGGTGCGGGCGGTACGCGACAGCGGGGCGAAGCTGGTGTGTTTTGCGCCGGCGCTGGTGCTGGCCAAGCGGCTGATCAAATCCGGCGCCGATGCGCTGGTGATCGAAGGGTCCGAGGCGGGCGGGCATATCGGGCCGGTGTCGTTAACGGTGCTGGCACAGGAGATTCTGCCAGTGATCCGCGAGGTGCCGGTGTTCGTGGCCGGCGGGATCGGGCGCGGCGAGGCGATTCTGGCGTTTCTGGAAATGGGCGCATCGGGCGTGCAGCTCGGCACACGGTTTGCGGC
Source organism: Acidiphilium sp. 34-64-41 (assembly GCF_002282635.1). Classification (NCBI taxonomy): domain Bacteria; kingdom Pseudomonadati; phylum Pseudomonadota; class Alphaproteobacteria; order Acetobacterales; family Acidocellaceae; genus Acidiphilium; species Acidiphilium sp. 34-64-41. Next base: position 26,446 of record NZ_NCJX01000004.1, read on the forward strand.
CGCGACCGAAAGCATTGCGCATGAAAAGTTCAAGGCCGCGTTCGTGCGGGCGAATGCGCGCGATGCGGTGCCTTCGGTGCAGCTGGACGCGCTGTTTCCGGTGATTCCGGTGCGCGGCCTGGCGAACGAGGGAACGCGCAATTTCCTCGCACACCAGGCGGCGACGCTGAAACGGTTTCAGTCCGGCGAATTGACCAAGGAGGCGGCACAGCTTTCGATCGAGCATTTCTGGGCGGGCGCGCTGCGCCGCGCGGTGATCGATGGCGATGTCGAGCAGGGATCGGTGATGGCGGGGCAATCGGTCGGGATGGTCACCGCGATCCAGCCAGTAGCGGCGATCATTGCGGAACTGATCGGTCAGGCCGAGGCGGCGCACGCCGCGCGTCAGGCACAGGTGCCACGCACGGATGCTCGAAGCCACGCCGCCTGATCCTGCCCTGCCGGAGTCGGGCGCCGAGCCGTTCGCGGCCGCGCGCCGGCTGTTCGCGAAACTGCGCGAGCGGCTCAGCGGCGGCAATTCCAGCCTGGCGGAACTCGCCGAACTGATCGCGAGCGAACTCGAGGTCGAAGTCTGCTCGATCTATGTCGCGCGGCCGGGCGAAATGCTGGAGCTCGCCGCCACCTATGGGCTGCGGATCGGCGCGGTCGGGCGGACGCGGTTGCGGGTGGGCGAAGGCATCATCGGGCTGGCGGCGGCCAAGGGCGAGTTGATGAACCTGCCGGATGCGCAGAATCATCCTGAATTCGCCTACCGGCCGGAAACCGGCGAGGATCGCTACGCCTCGATGCTGGCGGTGCCGATCCGCCGCGCCGGGCGCACGCTGGGCGTGATCGCGGTGCAGAATATCGAACCACGGCAATATGATACGTTCGAGGCCGAGACGATTTCGACCATCGCCATGCTGCTGGGTGAGATATTGTCGGCCCAGGGTGCCGGCAATATCGCGCCGACCGGGCTGGGTGATTCGCTCTCGCGCCGGTATGCCGGGCATCCGCTGGCGCCGGGCATCGTACGGGGCAGCGCTTTGCCGTTCGGCCGCTCAACCGGGCCGCGCCATGTGCTGGCCGATGATCCGGCGGCCGAGATCGCGCGGCTCGAACAGGCGATGACCGAGGCGGAGCAGAGCCTCGATACGCTGATGGCGGATCATCTGCCGCAGGGCCACGCGACGCGCGAAGTGCTTGATGCGTATCGGTTGATCTCGCAGGGCACCGGCTGGCTCGAGCGGGTGCGGAGCGCGATCAACGATGGCTTGACCGCCGAGGCCGCGGTCGATCAGGTGGGGTCGGAATTGCGGCGGCGGATGCGCAAGATCGCCGATCCGTATCTGCGTGAACGGCTGGCCGATGTCGAGGACATGATCGAGCGAATGCTGACCGCGCTGGGTGCGGGCACCGCCAAGCCCGATGATGCGAGCGGCATGATCCTGATCGTGCGGCGGCTGGGGCCGGCGGAATTGCTCGATTGGCATCGGCGCGGGATCGCGGGGGTGGCGATCGAGGAGGCGAGTTCCGGCGGCCACGCGGCGATTCTGGCGCGTGCGCTGGATATTCCGGCTCTCGCGGTCGAGGCTGGCGCCACCGAGGCGGCGCAGCAGGGCGACGCCGTGCTGCTCGATGCGGAATCCGGCGCGTTGATCCTGCGACCGGACCCTGAAGTGACCGCCTTGTATGAGCGCGCGCTTGCCGCCCGCTCTTCGCGCGCGGCGGAGCTCAGTGTGTATCGGGACCGCCCGGCCGCCACGCTGGACGGCACCCGGCTGACGCTGATGCTCAATGTAGGCCTCGCGTTCGAACTCGATCAGCTGGCGCGCACCGGCGCCCAGGGGATCGGACTGTATCGTACTGAAATTGCGGCTCTTGCTGCCGCCCGCGTCCCCGGGGTGGCCGCGCAGGCGGCGGATTACCGGCGCGTGATCGAGCGCGCGGCTGGGCAGCGGGTGGTGTTTCGCACGCTCGATCTGGGCGCCGACAAGATGCTGCCGGGCGAAGCCGATGACGCGGTGGAAAATCCGGCGATGGGCTGGCGCTCGCTGCGGGTTGGGCTCGATCGGCCGGCGATTCTGCGCAAGCAATTGCGCGCCCTGTTGATGGGGGCCGCCGGACACCGGCTTTCGATCATGTTCCCGATGGTGGCGACGGTCGCTGAATTCCGCGCGGCGCGCGACCTGCTGGAAGCCGAAGCCGCCAAGCTGGCTGACAAACCGACCGAGATCGAGGTCGGTACCATGCTCGAGGTACCGGCGCTGCTGTTTCAATTGCCCGGATTGCTGGCCGAAGCGGATTTCATATCGCTCGGCACCAACGACCTGATGCAGTTTTTATTCGCCGCCGATCGTGGCACACCGAAGCTGGCCGGGCGCTACGATGTGCTATCGGCACCGGTGCTCGAACTGATCGAAGGGCTGGCCGCGGCGTGCGCCGAGGAGGAGGTCGGGTTTTCGATCTGCGGCGAGGCGGCGGGCCGGCCGCTCGATGCGTTGGTGTTCGCGGCCATCGGGGTTAACACGCTGTCGATGTCGGGAACCGCCATCCTGCCGGTCAAGGCGCTGCTGGCGGCGGCCGATCTGGGTGCGATGCGGCCGGTGCTGAGGGAATTGCGCCGCGCCGGTGCTGCGGGCGGCTCGCTGCGCGATCCGTTGACCGCCTGGGCGCGCGAGCATGGTTTGCCGATCTGAGCGGATCGGGGTAAACATTTGATCCGATTGGCGTTGGCAGCGCAGCGCCGCAGACGATGTCATACGGCTTACGGATGATTTCTGCGATGAATAATATGAACGGCAACCGCGACACCGACATGACGATCCCCGAATATCAGGCTTCCGGTCTGAGCGGCCCGGCCAAGGTTGGCTCGGAACTGCGCGGCGTGCGTGAGCGGTTGGGGTGGAAATTGCCGGATCTGGCGGCGCGGCTGAAAATCCGACTGCCGTTTCTCGAAGCGATCGAGGCGGGCGACCTCGCTGCCCTGCCCGCCCCGGCCTATGCTGCGGGGTTTATCCGCTCTTACGCCGAGACGATGGGGTTGGACCCTGATGAAATTCTCCGGCGGTTTCGCGCCGAGGGCATGACCAAGCCGAAACAGCCGCATCTGACGTTTCCCGAACCGGTGCCCGACCGCGCGGTGCCACCGGGTGCGGTGGTGTTTCTGGTCGCGGTGATTGGTATCGGCGCTTATTTCCTGTGGTATCGTCATTCCGAGCATGAGCTGAAAATGGCGCAGATGGTGCCGGCAATTCCGGCCAAGCTGGCACCGCTGGCAGTGCCGAAGCAGCCTGCGCCGGTGGCCAAGCCGGTGAGTAAGCCGAATGCCGCCGCAGCATCTGAAACCGTGACACCGAGCCAGTCACCGGCGGGCGGCACGGTGAGCAGCGTCGCGACCACGACGACAACGCCTGATACGGCGGTGACCACGGCCGGCGGCAATGGATCGGCCGCTACCAATTCCCAGCCATCGCCCGCGGGAACCGCGGCAGCGGTCGCCGGGGCGCAACCGGCGGCGACGGGTCCTGGCAATGCTGGGGCGACGCCTCCTGCTTCGGCCGCACCCGCGGGCGCTGCGCCGCCCGCCGCTTCCACAGCATCGAATCAGACCCAGGCCGGCCCGCTGGTGATCAGTGCCACCGCCGATAGCTGGGTGCAGGTGCAGGGGCCGACCGGCACGATCCTGTTCAGCCGCGTGCTCAAGGCCGGCGAGACCTGGCCGGTGCCCGACGAGCCCGGCCTGACGCTGACCACCGGCAATGCCGGCGGCACCGTGCTGATCCATAACGGCGTGAGCGGCAGCCCGCTTGGCAATGCGGGGTCGGTGATGCGCAAAGTGCCGCTGACGCCAGCCGCCGCCGCACCAACATCATCGACATCGAGCACCCCGGCACCCGCCGGGACCTCACAACCGACGCCACAAGTGCCGAAACCGGCGCCATAACCGCGAGACACAGTCATGAATTACCGCGAATACCAGATGCTCACCCGCCGCAAATCCCGCCAGATCAGTGTCGGATCGGTCAAGGTGGGGGGCGATGCGCCGGTTTCGGTGCAGACCATGACCAACACGCTGACCGATGACGTGGCGGCGACCGTGGCGCAGATCCACCGCGCCGAACGCGCCGGGGTCGATATCGTGCGGGTGTCGTGCCCGGATGAAGCCAGCACGGCGGCGCTGGTGGATATCGTCCGCCAGGTGAATGTGCCGATCGTGGCGGACATCCATTTTCACTACAAACGCGCGATCGAGGCCGCCAAGGCGGGCGCCGCGTGCCTGCGGATCAACCCCGGCAATATCGGCAGTGCCGAGCGCGTGCGCGAGGTGGTGACAGCGGCGCGGGATTATGGCTGCTCGATCCGCATCGGCGTCAATGCGGGGTCGCTGGAGCGCCATCTGCTCGAAAAATATGGCGAGCCTAACCCCGAAGCACTGGTCGAATCGGCGCTCGAACACGCGAAGATCCTGCAGGACCATGATTTTCACGAATTCAAGATCAGCGTGAAAGCATCCGATGTGTTCATGGCGGTGGCGGCGTATCAGCAGCTCGCCGATGTGTGCGATCACCCGTTGCATATCGGCATCACCGAAGCCGGCGGGCGGCGCACCGGCACGGTGAAATCCTCGATCGGGCTAGGGTCGCTGCTCTGGGCCGGCATCGGCGATACCATGCGGGTCTCGCTTTCGGCGGAGCCCGAGGAAGAGGTGCTGGTCGGCTGGGATATTCTGAAATCGCTCGGTATCCGGCATCGCGGCGTGCGGATCATTTCCTGCCCGTCCTGCGCGCGGCAGGGGTTCAACGTGATCGATACCGTCGCCAAGCTGGAAGACCGGCTGGCCCATATCGAAACGCCGATCACGCTTTCGATTATCGGCTGCGTGGTGAACGGGCCGGGCGAGGCGCTGATGACCGACCTCGGCGTGACCGGCGGCGGCAACGGCCGGCACATGGTCTATGCGGCCGGCAAGACCGATCACACGATCGAAGGTGATGCAATGATCGATCACGTGGTCGGACTGGTCGAGACGCGGGCGGCGAAATTGCAGGCTGAGGCGGCTCTCGCGAAGGAGGCGGCGCAGCAGGCTGCGGAATAGCCGAGGGATGGTGTCGCGCGATAGATCGAGCATGTCGCCGGCTTTCCGGGCGTGACTACGCTGCCGCACAGGTCATGAATTCTGGACACGCATCCCAGGGTTTGTGAAGCGAGCGCCTTTGCAGACCGTCGTGGACCCGTATTCGCCGGCAGGCTGAACGGTACAGGGTCGTCTGATCCATACCGCTGCTGTTCAAAGGCGATGAATTCCGGCAAACGGACCAGATTCCCGACCTTTGAAGGATCACTTGCCTTGACCAAACTGCAGCCCGTGCGTGGCACCCAGGACCTGATCGGTGAGGACCAGCGCCGTCATGCGCATGTGGTGGCGACCGCGCGGCGGATTGCAGCACTTTATGGCTGCGCCGAATGGTCCACCCCGATTTTCGAGGCGACGGCGGTGTTCTCGCGCAATCTCGGCGAGACGTCGGATGTGGTGACCAAGGAAATGTACACGTTCGACGATCGCGGCGGCGACAGCATCACCTTGCGCCCGGAAGGCACCGCGGGGGTTTGCCGCGCGTTGGTCTCGAATGGGCTGACCCAGACGCTGCCGCAAAAGATTTTCTACACCGGCCCGATGTTTCGCTACGAGCGTCCCCAGAAGGGGCGGTATCGGCAGTTTCATCAGATCGGGCTCGAGATCATCGGCGCCGCCGAACCGCTGGCGGATGCCGAGGCGATTGCCTGTGGCTGGCAGATTTTGCGCGAACTCGGCATTACCGAGAGCGTCACTCTCAATATCAACACGCTCGGCGACCGTGAGAGCCGCGATGCCTATCGCACCGCGCTGGTCGATTACCTGTCGCGCTACGAGGCGGACCTATCGGCGGACAGCCGGGTCCGCCTGGTCAAGAATCCGCTGCGGATCCTTGATTCCAAGGATGCCGGCGACATCAGGCTGCTGGCCGACGCGCCGATGATTTATCAGCACCTCAATGCGACCTCGGCGGCCTTCTATGACGGGTTGAAGACCACCCTCACCCGGCTCGGTCTCGATTTCATCGAAAACCCGCGGATCGTGCGCGGCTTTGACTATTACAATCATACCGCATTCGAATTCGTCAGCACCGGCCTGGGTGCGCAGGGCACCGTGCTCGGCGGCGGGCGCTATGACGGGTTGGTCGAGCAGATGGGCGGCCCCTCGACGCCGGGTATCGGCTGGGGCGCGGGGGTCGAACGCCTGGCCATGCTGCTCGCCGAGACGCCGGCGGTTGACCGCATGGTGGCGATCATTCCGCTCAGCGAGGGCGAGCAGGGTGTTGCGATCGATCTGCTGAACCGGTTGCGCGGCGCGGCTATCGCGGCCGATCTGGCCTATCGCGGCAACCTCAAGCGCCGCCTCGACCGGGCCAACAAAATCAATGCGAACCACGCCGTGCTGATCGGCGCGGATGAGCTTGCGCGCGGCGCCGTGACCCTCAAGACGCTCGATGACGGCAGCCAGCGCGAGGTCGCCATCGCGGATCTGATTTCAGCACTGCGATGAACCTTGCGGACAAACTCGACCGCATCGTCGATCGCGCCGCCGAGTTGCGGGCGATGCTGTCATCGGGGCTGGATGGTGAGCGGTTCGTCGCCGCATCGCGCGAGCTGGCCGAGATCGAGACGATCGAGGCGCAGGTGATCGAGTTTCGCGCCGCCCAGCGGGCGCAGGCCGAGGCGGAGGCGGCGCGGGCGGACCCCGAGTTGCGCGATCTGGCCGATGCCGAGCTGGAAGGTTTGCGCGAGAGCTTGCCCAGACTGGAACGCGAGATCACGCTCTCGTTGCTGCCGCGCGACGAGGCGGATGCGCGCTCAGGCATTCTGGAAATTCGCCCGGCCGCCGGCGGGGACGAGGCGGGATTGTTCGCCGCCCAGTTGTTCGGCGCCTACAAGCGCTATGCCGATGCGAAGGGCTGGCGCTTCGAGATCATGGATTATGCGGAAACCGAACTGGGCGGGTTGAAGGAAGGCATCGCGGAGATCACCGGCCGGTCGGTGTTTGCGCGGCTGAAATACGAGAGCGGCGTGCACCGGGTGCAGCGGGTGCCGACCACCGAGACGCAGGGGCGCATCCATACCTCGACGGTCACGGTCGCGGTGCTGCCGGAGGCGGAAGAGGTCGATGTCGAGGTCAACGAGGGAGATTTGCGGATCGATGTGTATCGGGCTTCGGGCGCGGGCGGGCAGCATGTCAACAAGACCGAATCCGCCGTGCGAATCACGCATGTTCCCACCGGCATCGTCGTGGCGATGCAGGAGGAGCGCAGCCAGCACAAGAACCGCGCCAAGGCGATGAAAATTCTGCGCGCGCGGCTCTATGAGCAATCGCGTGCCAGCCTTGCGGCCGATCGCGCGGCGGACCGGAAATCGCAGGTCGGCACCGGTGATCGATCGGAGCGCATCCGGACCTACAATTTCCCGCAGGGCCGCGTCACCGATCATCGGATCAATCTGACGCTGCACAAGATCGATCGGGTGATGCTGGGCGAGTTCGACGAGATCATCGACGCCCTGACCGAGGAAGACCAGGCGGCACGGCTGGCGGCGCTCGCCTGATCGGATGGCGGTCGTCGCGACGCACGAGGCTTTAACGGCGATCGCGGCGATTCTCGCGGCGGGCGGCATCGAGGAGCCGCGCCGGGAAGCGCGGCTGATTCTGGCGCATGCGATCGGGTGTGATCCTTCATCGCTGTTCAGCCGTGAAACCGTCATGAGTGATGCGGCACTGGCGCTGGCGCGGCGCCGGGCGACGCGCGAGCCTCTGGCCTATATCACTGGGCACCGCGAGTTCTGGAGCCTGGAGTTGGCGGTGTCACCCGCCACGCTGATCCCCCGGCCGGACAGTGAAACCCTGATCGAGGCAGCGCTGCATCATCGGCCGGATCGGGCGTGGGTTCGCACCGTGCTCGATCTCGGCACCGGCACCGGCGCGTTGCTGCTGGCCGCGCTGAGCGCCTTCGACGGCGCGTTCGGGATCGGGACCGACCGGATCGCCGCGGCAACCGCCCTCGCCCGCGCCAATGCGCGGCACCTGGGGTTCGCCGCACGCTGCGGATTCGTGGTCGCGGATTGGACCGCGCCGCTGGCCGGGTCGTTCGATCTGATCCTGTCGAACCCGCCTTATATCCCCTCACCCGCGCTTGCCGGGCTGATGCCCGATGTCGCCCGGTTCGAGCCGGTTTCAGCGCTGGATGGCGGGGTGGACGGGTTCGATGCCTATCGGTGCATCATTGCGGAGCTGCCGCGGCTGCTGGCCCCGGCGGGGATTGCTGTTATCGAGGCCGGCATCGGGCAGGCGGCGGGAATTGCGGGCCTCGCGGCGGCGGCCGGACTTGCCGCGGTCAGTCACGCCGACCTTGCCGGCGTGCCCCGCGCCATCGTCATGTCAGCACCGGAGGGAGTGCGTGAAAAAACCATTTGGTGAATCTCGCGAATCAGACTATCTAGCACGTGCATTCTTTGATACCCGGATAAATGTGATTCGGGTTGGTGGTCATACAACCGAACATTAACGGTTGTGGTGCAATATCACCGGATCGAGCGTGTATGAACGATCTCGTAATGATCAATCACTTTATCTCTCGGGTTAGCGGATTTGGCGCGCTCATGAACGCTCGACATAGGTTCGAACGCTGGGGGCGCGGCAGGACGCACTGCAACAGGATGACGGAAGTTCGATGAATATCAAACGTATGCGCGGGCGCAACAACCGGAATAACGGCGGTGGCGGCGGCGGTAATTTTCGAAGCTATCAGAGCGGAACACCGCTCAATCGGAACCATGTGTTCGACAGTTCCGGCCCGGAGCAGCGGGTGCGTGGCACGGCGCAGCAGCTTTATGACAAATACCAGCAGATGGGTCGCGATGCGTCGAGCAGCGGCGATCGCGTGCTTGCGGAAGCCTATTATCAGCATGCCGAGCATTATTTCCGCATCATCACCGCGATGAACCAGGCCCAGGGCAACCAGGGCGGCCAGCAGCATAATCAGAACAACCAGCAGAACGGCCATGCCAACGGCCGGCGCGATGACAATCAGCGCGACGAGTCCCAGAACGAGGGTGAATACAACGATCAGGCCAACGGCCTGGGCGATCAACCGCAGGTCGAGCCGCGCGAAATCCCGATCAGCGTCGCACCGCCGGAAGGCTGAGCGCTACTCCCGCGCCAGGATCCGGTCGTTCACGAAGCGGGCGATCCGGCGTGGCAGGGATTTGGCGCTGCGCGCATCGAACGCGCGCCGCAGGGCGATCTCGTCGTAATCCTCGGCCACCCAGTTCAGAAACGGTTTGCGCCCCTCGCCCGCGCGCTCGTATTCATCGAGAAACGCGTCGAGGATGCCGGTATTCGACTGGCGGATGTGGCCGAACCGCCAACTCAACTGCGCGCGCGCCGCCGCCGCCGTGCCGCCTTCGATCAGGACGAACAGCGCTGAGCCGATCCCGGCACGATCGGCGCCGGATTTGCAATGGACCAGTGCAGGGCGCTGCATCGTGCGGAAAATATCGGCGATCCGCAAAATCCGGTCCCGCTGCGGCGCACCGCGCGATTCCAGCGCCATGTCGTAGAAATCGAGCCCGAGCCGGCGGGCCGCGTCGCGCGACAACGCATCCGAACCGTTGCGGCATTCGCCCCGCAAATTGACGAGTGTGCGCAGCCCGACGGTGCGGGTGAATTTTTCCAGCTGAAACGGCACCGGGTGGTTCGAGCGGTACAACGCACCTGCCTTCACCGCGGCGAAATTGGTCCAGCCGAGGCGGAGCACGGCGTGATCGACGAACAGCGCATCGAGCCAAGCGTTGCGCCGTCCGGCCCTGGTTGCAATGTCACCGCGATAGATCGTGTCCATAAAATCCTGTTTAGCAGGACAGCGGCTCTGATAATATCCAGCCATGCGAATCGGCTGGCCGATGGTTATCGTGGTGCTCGGTCTCAGTGGCTGCGGCACATCGCCGCCGCGCACCGGCATTAACGCGTACGGGCAGCGCACAAACCTTTCCTGCGTGCCCTATGCCCGCGCGGTTTCCGGTATTGCGCTGACCGGCAATGCCTGGACCTGGTGGCACGAGGCCGCCGGCCGCTATACGCGCAGCCACGCACCGGCGGTGGGTGCCGTGCTGGTGCTGCGCCGGCATGGCTCGATGGATGAAGGGCATTTGGCCGTGGTGACGCATATTGTGGCATCCCGCGAAATCACCGTGACCCAGGCGAACTGGCTGCCGGGGCGGATCGAGCATGGGCAACCGGTGTTCGATGTCTCGCCGCGCAACGACTGGACGCTGGTGCGCGTATGGTATCCGCCGACGCGGGCGCTGGGCATCACCGAGTATCCGGCGGATGGGTTTATCTTGCCCACCGCGCCGCAGAACGTAGCCCGGCTGGAAGCCACGCTTGCCGCACGCTAAGACCCTGCAATGATCAGAAACGCCCTTACGGTCGGCGCCTGGACGCTGGGCAGCCGCGTGCTCGGCTTCGCGCGCGATATCCTGATCGCGGCGCTGCTCGGCGCGGGGCCGGCGGCCGACGCGTTTTTCGTGGCCCTGCGGCTGCCCAATCTGTTCCGGCGGCTGTTCGGTGAAGGTGCGTTCAGCGCTGCCTTCATCCCCGCCTATACCGCGACACTGAGCCATGAAGGCGAAGCGCCGGCGCGGCGACTGGCCGAGGATATCACGGCGATCATGGTGGTGTTTCTGTTCGTGCTGATGGCGCTGGGCATGATCTTCATGCCGGCGGTGCTCGATGCACTCGCACCGGGATTTCGTGCGGAGCCTGCGAAATTCGCGCTGGCGGTGCATTTGTCGCGGATCACCTTTCCCTATCTGTGGCTGATCTGCCTGTGTGCGCTGTTCGCCGGCGTGCTGAACGCGCGGGGCCATTTCGCCGCCGCTTCCGCCGCACCGATCCTGTTCAATGTGTCGATCATCGGAGCCTTGTTCATTCTACACGGCAATGGCGAGCGCGTGCCCGAAGCCCTGGCCTATGGCGTGGTGATTTCGGGCATCGTGCAATTCGCGATGCTCGGGCGCGCCCTGGTGAAGGCCGGCACGCCGCTGCGCCTGCGCATGCCGCGCCTGACGCCGGGTGCGGTCACCGTGCTGCGCCGCCTCGGGCCGGGGTTGATCGGTGCGGGTGTCACGCAGCTTAATCTGACGGTCGATACCATCATCGCTTCGCTGCTGCCGAACGGCACCGTCTCGGTGCTGTATTACGCGGACCGGGTCAATCAACTGCCGCTCGGCGTGATCGGTGCGGCGCTCGGCACCGTGTTGCTGCCCAGCCTGTCGCGGCATTTTCGGCGCAACGAGACGCTGCAAGCCCAGGGGGCGCTCAATCGGGCGCTCGAATTCGCCCTGCTGCTGACCCTGCCGGGTGCTGCCGCACTCGGGGCGATCGGCCTGCCGATCATGCGCACCTTGTTCGCGCATGGTGCGTTTTCCGATGCCGATGCCGCCCGCAGCGCGGCAGCCCTGGCGGCCTATGCGTTCGGCCTGCCTGCCTTCGTGTTGGTCAAGCTGTTCGCACCGGGCTTTTTCGCGCGCGGTGATACGAGAACGCCGGTGAAAATCGGCCTCGCCGCCGTCGCGCTCAATCTGGCGCTCAACCTGATGCTGATGCACCCGTTGCAGCAGGTGGGAATCGCGCTGTCGACCAGCACTGCGGCCTGGTTCAATGTCGCGATGCTCGCCCTGCTGCTGCGCCGGCACGGCGGCTTCGCGCCGGATCGGCGACTGCTCGGGCGCGTCATCCGCATTGTGATCGCCAGCGCGGCGATGGCGATCATGCTGGTCACACTGCGCGCCACACCGCTGATGCACCTGCCGGGCAGCCTTGCGCTGATCGGGCTGATCGGCCTGGGCATCGGCGGATTCGGCGTGATCGGGCTGGGGATCGGGGCGTTTCGCGTGGCCGAAGTGCGGGGCTTGTTGCGGCGGCCGGCGAAGGGGGCCGCGGCGCTGGATGGTGTTAAAGGTTGAAAGGGCGAGTCAGTTGAGGAAGGGCTTCTTTTTTGTAAAAAAGAAACAAAAAACTTTTTGACTCTGGGGCATGGGCGTTTGAAACGACACGGGCCCAAATTAACAAAGTTTTTTTGCTTCTTTTTTGTTCACAAAAAAGAAGAACCTTTACCCCAACTATCTCGCCTCCCTCCGGCCGATCCCCTGCTTGACCCCGCCGCACAACACAGCCGATACAGGCGCATGGCACGCATTTTCTCGGGCATTCAGCCCACCGGCATCGCGCATTTGGGCAATTATCTCGGCGCCATCCAGAACTGGGTGGCGCTGCAGGAGGGCAATGAGGGCATTTATTGCCTGGTCGATCTGCACGCGATCACGGTGTGGCAGGACCCGCATGCGTTACGGGCGCAAACCCGCACCAACGCGGCCCTGTTGATTGCCTGCGGCATCGATCCGTCCCGCAGCATTCTGTTTCATCAATCGGCCGTGCACGCGCACGCGCGATTGGCATGGATTTTCAACTGCGTCGCGCGGTTCGGCTGGCTCAACCGGATGACCCAGTTCAAGGACAAGGCCGGCAAGGATCGCGAGGCGGTTTCGACCGGCCTGTTTGTCTATCCCAACCTGATGGCGGCCGATATTCTTGCCTATCACGCCACCGAAGTGCCGGTGGGCGACGATCAGAGCCAGCATCTGGAACTGGCCAACGACATCGCGCAGAAATTCAATCACGATTATGAGACCGAGTTTTTCCCGGTCATCCACCCGCGCATCATCGGCGGCACCGCGCGGATCATGAGCCTGCGTGATGGCGCGAAAAAAATGTCGAAATCCGACACGTCAGACCAAAGCCGGATCAACCTGACCGACGACAACGACACGATCGCGCAGAAAATCCGCCGGGCCAAAACAGATCCCGCCGATCTGCCGGATCATCCCGAAAAGCTCGAAGGCCGGCCGGAAGCGCGCAATCTGGTTGGTATTTTCGCGGCCCTTGCCGATATCTCCCAAGCCGAGGTGCTGCGCCTGCATGGCAATCAGGGGTTCGGGCATTTGAAGGAACAACTGACCGAACTCGTGATCGAAAAACTAACCCCGATTCGCGAGGAAACCAACCGGCTGGCGGCCGACCCCACGCATATCGATACGATTTTGCAACATGGTGCGGCCCGTGCCGCCGCAATCGCCAACCCGATCGTCGCGGAGGCTGAACGCCTGGTCGGCATGTTGCCGGCCGCATGAAGGTCGTTGCAGCGGCGCTGCTGATTGTCGCCTGCCTCATCGCCGGCAAGGCCGAGGCGAAGGCCGCCGACTATGGCGGAACGCTGCGGCTGATTACCACCGCCGGATCGGGCTCGTTTGATCCGCAGATCAACTATACCGAGCGCTACTGGGAGATTTTCCAGGCCATGTACGACGGCCTGGTCACTTTCGCGAAGACCAGCGGGCCGGGATCGCTGGTGATCGTGCCGGATCTCGCGACCGAGGTGCCGAAACCAACTGACGACGGCAAGACCTACGTGTTTCATCTGCGCCGCGGGATAAAATTCTCGAACGGCGAACCCGTTACGGTCCAGGCGGTGGCTCATAGTCTTCGCCGCCTGTTCAAGGTGAACAATCCCAACGCCGGCACCTGGTACGACGTGATCGTGGGCGGGCGCACCTGCAACGCCCATCCGCGCCATTGCACCCTGCCGGGCGTGGTGATCGATGCCGCGAGCAACACCGTCACGATTCATCTGCGCCATCCGGATTCCGAGTTTCTCGATCAGTTGGCCGTGCCGTTCGGCGCGATCCTGCCGGCTGACACGCCCGATCACGATATGGGCACGCAGCCGATTCCCGGCACCGGCAGCTATATGGTCAAATCCTACGATCCGTCCGGCGGCATCGTGATGGTGCGCAATCCGCATTTTCATCAATGGAGCGCGCAGGCGCAGCCAAAAGGCTACCCGAACGAGATTGACTACAAATTCGGCCTATCGGCGGAATCGCAGGTCACCGCGGTTGAAAACAATCAGTACGATTGGATGTTCGAAGACGTGCCGGCCGACCGGCTGAACGAGATTGCGACCAAATACACCACACAGGTCCATATCAATCAGCTCAACTGGTTCTATTACGCGCCGATGAACGTGAATATTGCGCCGTTCAACAACAAGGATGCACGTCTGGCCGTGGAATATGCGGTGAACCGGGAATCGATGGTCAAATTGTTCGGCGGCAACGCCCTGGCCAAGCCCGATTGCCAAATCCTACCGCCCGAAATGCCGGGTTATCAGGCCTATTGCCCGTATACCGAACATCCCGGCCCCACATGGTCGGCCCCGAACTGGACCCTGGCCCGTGCCTACATGAAGAAATCCGGTATGATCGGCCAGCACGTGACCGTAATCACCCAAGTGCAGTCACCGTTCCGCCAGATTGGTATTTATTTGCAGGATGTGCTGAACCGGCTTGGGTTCGTCGCCGATGTCAAACCGCTCTCGTCGAATATCGAATTCAATTACATCCAGAACACCAACAACAAGGTGCAGATTTCTGTGACCGACTGGGCCCAGGATTATCCGGCCGCATCGGATTTTCTGAATGTGCTGTTCTCCTGTAATTCGTTTCGGAAAGGCTCGGATAATTCGATCAATATTTCGGGATTCTGTGAACCCGCGATCGATGCGGAGATGGCGCATGCCGAAACTTTGTCGCTGCTGCACCCCAACCAGGCCAATGCCATCTGGTCGCATGTCGATCATCAGATCACACGGCGGGCTTTGGTGGTCAGCCTGTTTTCGGTCGCGAAACTCGATTTCACGGCGGCCACGCTGAAAAATTTCACGTTCAGTGGCGAATACATGTTTCTGCCCCAGCTTGCGGTGGTCAAATGAGCGAGGTGAGCGCAACGGAACGCGATATCGCACCGCCGGCGCCGGGGTATTGGGCGATGGCCGGCCGCAAGCTGCTGCGCGACCGGGCGGCGATGATTTCACTGGCCGTGCTTGTTATCATCGCGCTGCTGTGCGCGGCTGCTCCCTGGTATGCCGCGCATATTGCGCACACCAATCCGTTCCGCTCGAATTTGTCGGGCACGGTGATGCGTCATGGCAAGCCGGTCGAGGTGCTGGGTGCGGCGAACAACCCGCTGCATCTCGGCATCGAGCCAATCGGGCCGTCGTGGCGGCTCGGTCCCTATATGCTGGGTGCTGATCAACAGGGGCGCGATGTCGCGGCCCGTCTGCTCTATGGCGGCAGCAATTCTCTGATCATTTCCTTCGCCGCCGCCGCCGTCTGCCTGATTCTGGCCGCGATAACCGGAATTCTGGCAGGGTTTTTCGGCGGCTGGGTGGATCGCGTCATTTCCTGGCTGCTCGATGCGCTCTGGGCGTTTCCGGTATTCCTGTTGGCCATTTCGCTCTCGGTCGTGCTGATCGCGCATGGGATCGATCTTGGCCTGTTCAGGCTCGATGCGTCGAGCCTTGCGCTGCCGATCACGATCATTGGCGTCATCTACGTGCCCTATGTGGCGCGGCCGGTGCGTGGCCTGGTGATGGGTTTGCGCCAGAGCGACTATGTGCTCGCCGCCATCGGCATCGGCGCGCCGGCTTGGCGGATCTTGTGGTTCGATATTCTGCCGAACGTGATTTCAGCGCTGGTGGTGTTCGCGCCGCTGATCATCGCCCTCGATCTGCTGACCGAAGCGGCGCTGTCGTTCCTGTCGATCGGGGTGCAACCGCCGGCGGCAAGCTGGGGCACGATTATTCATGACGGCGAGAGCCTGATCTATACCCGCCCGATGGTCGCGATCGCGCCGGGGCTTGCCATTGTCATCACGGTCCTGGCGCTGAACATTCTGGGCGATGGCCTGCGCGATGCGTTGGACCCGCGCGCGAAACTGCGGAACTAGAGGCATGGCAAGCACCATCATTCGCCGGTTGGTTCATATGGTTGCCGTGCTGTTCGGCATTTCCGTCCTGGTGTTCCTGATTTTTTTCGCAACCCCCGGCGCCAATCCGGCCGCGCGCATCGCCGGCAAGAACGCCTCGCCGCAGACGGTCGCACGGGTGGAGCGGCAGTTCGGCCTCAACCGGCCGCTGCCAATTCAATACGCTCTCATGATGAAAAAAATCTTTATCACCCGCAATCTTACCTCCTACGTGAACCTTGGTGAAAAAGTCGTGCCGCAGGTGTTCAAGGCGGCACCGATCACTTTATCGTTGGTGGCGGGCGCGGCAATCATTTGGATTGTCGTGGCCATCGCGATCGGGGCCGTGGCGGCGGCGTTTCGCAATAGCTGGATCGACCGATTATTGATGGTGCTGTCGTTGATCGGCATTTCCATGCCAGTGTTCTGGGTCGGCACCATGGCCAATCTGTTCACCCAGGGCATCTGGCATCATACGTGGCTGTTTTCCTGGGTGCCACCGCTCGGCTATGTCGATTTTTCGAAATCGCCCGTGCTGTGGTTTAAATCACTGCTGATCCCGTGGATCACGCTCGCTATACTCTACATCGGCCTTTATGCCCGCGTGCTGCGCGCCGCCCTGATCGAAACCATGCAGGAAGATTTCATCCGCACTGCCCGCGCCAAGGGATTATCCGAACGCCAGGTGCTGCTGCGCCACGCGCTGCGCTGCTCGCTGGTGAGCGTAGTGACGCTGTTCGGCCTCGATTTCGGCGTGCTGGTCGGCGGCGGCGCGCTGTTGACCGAGGTGGTGTTCGGGCTGCAAGGCGTCGGGTATCTGACCTATCAGGCCCTGGAGACTTTGGATTTGCCGATGATCATGGCGACCGTGATCTATGCCTCCGTGTTCGTCGTCGTCTCGAACGCGGTGGTCGATATTGTTTACGCCGCGTTCGACCCGCGCATGCGGTTGCGCCGATGAACCCTTTACTGGAGATTGTGGATCTGGCTGTCAGTTTCCGCACGAGCAATGGTTTGATCCGCGCGGTCGATGGGGTTTCGTTCAGCATCGCCGAGCGGGAAATTCTCGGCATCGTCGGTGAATCGGGCTCGGGCAAAAGCCTCACCGTGCTTGCCATTCTCGACCTGATCGGCGACCCCAACGCCGTCGTCACCGGGTCGATCCGGTTTCGTGGCACCGAACTGATCGGGCAGAAGCCCGAAACCCTGCGCCGGTTGCGCGGCGGCGCCATCGCGATGATTTTCCAGGACCCGATGACAGCGCTGACCCCGGTGTTTACCATCGGCGCGCAGATCAGCGAACAGATCCGCATCCATACCGATTTGTCACGCCATGCAGCACAGGCACGCGCGGTCGAGTTGCTCGATGCGGTGGGGCTGCCCGATCCGCACCGCGCCGCCGCGCGCTATCCGCAGGAATTGTCCGGCGGGCAACGCCAGCGCGCCGTGATCGCCATGGCGCTGTCATGCAACCCCGCCTTGCTGCTGGCCGATGAACCGACCACCGCGCTCGACGTGACGGTGCAGGCGCAGATTCTCGAACTGATCCGCAAATTGCGGGATGATTTCAATTCCGCGGTCATTCTGATCACCCATAATCTGGGCGTCGTCGCCGAAACCGCCGATCGCGTCGCGGTGATGTATTCAGGGCGCATCGTCGAAACCGCCGACACCGGCGCGCTGTTTGCCGACCCGCACCACCCCTACACCTGGGGCCTGCTGGGCTCGATGCCGGCGCTCGATGGCATCCGCCGCCCACGGCTGACCACCATTCCCGGTCTGCCGCCGGCGCTCGACCGCCGGCCGCAAGGCTGCGCGTTCTCGCCACGCTGCGGCTTCGTGCGGCCGGAATGCCTGCCGGCGCCACCGTGTTTGACCGGCACTACGCACCAGGCCGCCTGCGTGATCGCCGATCATGAACGCGCCGCCGCGCGCAATCAGGTGCTGGCGGCATGAGCACGCCCTTGCTGACGATCGACCGGCTGAGCAAAACCTACACCACCGGCAGCGGCCTGACGCGGGCGGGCAAATCGCTGATCCGCGCTGTCGATGACGTGTCGTTCACGATAGCGGATGGCGAAACGCTCGGCCTGGTGGGCGAATCCGGCTGCGGCAAATCCACGCTCGGGCGTTGCGTCACCCGGTTGCTCGATGTTTCGTCCGGGCGGATCACGCTGGCCGGCACCGACATCACCCGGCAACGCGGCGCTGCCCTGCGCGCCACCCGCGCCGATCTGCAAATGATCTTCCAGGACCCCTACGCGTCGCTCAACCCGCGCCGGCGGGTGCGCGATATCGTGGCCGAGCCGCTCGTCGTGCATCGGCGCGGCAACCGCGCCACCGTCAGCGATTCGGTACGGCGCCTGATCGCCGATGTCGGCCTGCGGCCGGAACATCTCGACCGGTTTCCCCACGAGTTTTCCGGCGGTCAGCGCCAGCGCGTCGGCATTGCGCGCGCGCTCGCGCTGGCACCCAGGCTGATCGTCGCCGATGAACCGGTATCAGCGCTCGACGTTTCGGTGCAGGCGCAGATCATCAACCTGTTGACCGATCTCAAGCGCGATCGCGGCATCGCCATGCTGTTCATCGCGCATGATCTGGGCGTGGTGCGGCAAATCGCGGATCGGGTCGCGGTGATGTACCTCGGCCATATCGTGGAGATCGGCGCGACCGAACAAATCCTCGCGGCCGCAGCGCATCCCTACACCGAAGCGCTGATCTCCGCCGTGCCGGTGGCAGACCCGGCCCGCGCGAAACAACGCCACCGCATCGTCCTCGCCGGCGATCCGCCGAGCCCGGCCAACCCGCCCAGCGGCTGCCCGTTCCATCCGCGCTGCCGCTATGCCACCGATATTTGTAAAACCGCGATGCCGGCGCTGCGTGAAATGGCCGATGGACGGTCGGTTGCCTGTCACCATCCGGTGGGAGAATAACAAGAATAGCAAGTGCTTTTTTTTGAAAAAAGAAGCAAAAACTTCTGTTAGTTTGGTTTGGCGGATTTGAGACCTCCGGGGTCGTAAGCGATGATCAACTGCCCCCAAGATATTGATTTCGCTGTCTGTGAATTGTAAATCTTCGGATAAGGGAAATAGATTTTTGCGGCACCATCGCCCGCTTGTTTAACGAGCCGGTTCGCAACGGTACCGCTCGTAACGACGGAAACGCCAATTTCATTTCCAAGAAAACCAAGCCAACCACTCATCTTGTCCCAGTTGTTTGCCGGCCCTGGTCCAGCACCAAAGTCAGGCGCAAGACAACCCGCCGCTATCGCCGCGCCCGGGTTCAGGATCGTGGCCCCCTTGTCGATCATACAGGTCGCGGCGCCCTTCAAAGCAGCCAAGTGAGCGCTCGTCATCCTGAAAATGGTGTCGGACCTTGAGAGAACCGGAATTGACGCCCAGGATTTGGCGTGCATCGTGAAGAGCCCGATATGACCGATAAGTTTTTCATGCCATCCGGCTCGCCTCAAGGCAGCGCCCCAAATCGTGAGCTGGGAGGCTGGGGCGAGTACGGTTTGCGCGCCGAAATATTTCATAAACAGGTTGAATTGTTTGGAGAAACCTGGGCCGGCAGCACCTTGACCCAACATCTGGATAACTGGCCAATGAATGAAAGGAGGTGGGACAAAGTCACCATAACCATCCAATATCCTAAAATAACCTTTGGTTTCAGTTTGCCACAGTATGGCATCACCATTGGCCGCTAATACTGGAAGAACCATAACGATTGAATGACGTGCGATATACTGGCGATATATATCGTTTTGTATCAACTGCGGCACTGCTATCTTGTTGCGTGCCTATCCGGTTGACTCAGACACCCACTAGGGCTAGTGGCCCCCGCCATGGCGGCCATTGACATTCACCAGCGTGACGAACTGGCTTTTC
>NZ_NCJX01000165.1:0-2255 GCF_002282635.1 Acidiphilium sp. 34-64-41
GCGGAGCAGGTCACGCAACGCTTCTTCGAACCGTTCGGCCGCCAGATGCGCTGGCCAGGGCTCCCATGGCGCCATGCCTGGCGGGATCGTGAGAGGATCTCGGTCGAGCGGTTTGAGCGTGATGCCTAGATCGCGCCGCAGCGCCGCCTTGCGCCAGCCAACGACATGGAGCGCCTCGCTCGCGGCTGCGAGATGATCGGAATGTTTGTGGAGTTGATGGCTGGCCACCGTCCAGGGCGGCAGATCGTAGCGCTGGTTCAATGCCGCCTGGAGACGCCGGTTGATCTGGAGATAGCCTTCTCCAAGATGCGGCTTCAGCGGGGTGATCGGATCGAACCCGCCGATCAACGCCTCGGTTCCATCGTGAAGCAATTCGCGCAGCGCCTCACCCGGCGATAGTGGCGATGGCGCCAACAGCTTGCGTATCGCCAGCACGGAGAGACTGTGTTGGGCAACAGACAGCGGCAGATCCCAGCAGGAGTGCCCGCCCCAGCGATAGGTGCGCGACAGACCGGTCGCTAGATCGGCGTCGGTCCATGCATTCGGCGCTGGATCGAGCAGATTGAGGCGGTTGCCGGATCGGAACATGATCAACGCTCGGGATGAGGAGATCGGCCGTCTGAGCTGGTCAACCTCAATGTCGTGATCGAGGGAGTTCATTGGTGGCTCCGTGGATCGAAGCAACAGCGAACGGACCCTCCGTTCCGCATTTCCGTGCCTCGATAACCACAGAGCAACCGCTGGCCGGTGATCCAGCCAAACGCGCGTGCGACCGCTTGAGGGCGCATCGCGGGACCAGAGCCACGCACAGAGCGCGCGGTACCTGCCGCGCGATCGAGCATGGCGAGGACCCACCGTTTGCCGGGATCACCGGACCGCGGTAGCCCAATTCATGGTCCGACGTACGTCATCGGCACAGGTGACTTCGCCCAAAACCCCTACCCGCTTATCAGAATTAGAGATTGTGACACGAACGCACCCGCCTCAGCACGCCGTTCGTGAAAGAGCCGGCGTGCAAACTGCGTCGCTACCCAACAACCGAACGCTTCCCGTTTGCCGACGCCACCAGCAAACAGGTTTGGCCGCGACTAGGCCAATGCCCAAGCATCTCTGCAAGGTCGGGGAGGACGATCCTTCCTACCCCTCCCCGCACTTGTCCCACGCCTCAGACTTCGCTGATCATGGATGAATTTAGGAGTTACTTTCTCCGCATATCCCTGATATATTTGCACATAATGGCGCGCGGTAGCCCTGTATCAACGCCGGTCGGAACCGTCGATCGGCCCTTGTCACGACGGCGTCGTGTGCGGGACCCGGAGTCTGCCGCGGTGCAGTTGCTCTTGTTTCCCGAGCGCGTAACCCTGACCCGGATCCGACCAGCGTTGAATGAACGCCGCTACTATCAGATTGAAATCCAGTCGGATTTGTTCGGCACCGTTGTCCTGGCGCGTCGCTGGGGCCGGATTGGACGTACCTGCCGAATTCGGCTGGAGTCCTATCCGGATTTTGGTAGCGCGCTTGATGCACTGGCTTCCCTCGCCCGACGCAAACGCCTACGTGGCTACATGGATCAGCATAGTGCTTGATCCAAAGCCTAATCGCGAACGACATCAAGGGGTCATCTACATAATACTGGTTCCGCCTGGGGAAACCTTTTGTAGATGCAAAAGCTATACTAACGAAGCATCCGGCTCACCTCCAGCCGACGTGCGATCGCTCACTCCATCGAATCTCCGATATCGTCAGGCTGCTCGAACGCCATCACAACATCGATGACGTTCATGCCGTACCGCTCGATCTTCGTGGTACCCATGCCAGGGATAGGTTCCAATTCCGACAGGCTGTGGGGGCGTGCCTTGGCAATTGCGGCGAGGGTTTCATCGGTGAAAATCACATAGGCTGGCAGATTTTGTGTTTTGGCGAGATAAGCCCGCTCGGCCTTCAGCATCGCAAACAGCTGGGCATCACTCTTCCCAAGTTCGATCCGCTCAGCCTTTTTTGCGACGGCCGCGGTCGCCGTTCGGGTCGCCTGATCCCGCCTGAACGCGATCGTTGTTTTGCCGCGGAGTATCTGGCCGCCGACGGATGTCAACTTTAGCGCGCCGAAATGATCGTGATCGACCTCGATCGCGCCTTGGACGATCAACTGTCGGAATACCGAACCCCAAACAGGCCGGCTGAACTCCTTGCCCACCCCGAACGTCGGTAAACGCTCATGCCGAAACCGTCTGATCTTGTCGGTGTTCGCGCCGAGC
>NZ_NCJX01000102.1:0-13740 GCF_002282635.1 Acidiphilium sp. 34-64-41
AAACTTTGTTAATTTGGGTTCGTGCCGGTGGAAACGCCCGCGCCCCAGGGTCAAAAAGTTTTTTGCTTCTTTTTTACAAAAAAGAAGCCTTCCCTTCCCCTCCCATACCGCACCGCACCGCAGCAACCCGGTTCCAGCCGAACCCAAAATGCTCTACAACACCCATCTGCTCGATGAGGGACCACCACAATGCCCAACCAACAGCCGATCACCCCCGATCATTCCACCCGCTCCTGGCTCGACCGCCTCTGGTCCTCGATCGCCGATCACGGCCGCAAATTCGTCACCCTCCCCAACGACAACCTCCCCTCGCGCGAACGCGCCGAACTCCTGGCCGATGCCCTGCTCGGCGGCCGTGGCGAAGCCTCCGGCGCCGCCCTCGCCGCCGCCCTGCTCGGCGCACTCCGCGGCCTCACCCCCGCCGACCGCACCGGCTTCCTCGAATTCCTCGCCAACAGCTTCGAACCCGACCCCGCCAAACTCGCCGCAGCCGCAAGCGCCTACCTCGCCGAACCCGGCGCCGCCACCGCCACCGCCCTCGCCGATGCCGCCGAGCCGCCCCGCCAGGAATTGCTCCGCCGCATGAACATGGCCCCCGGCGGCACCGCCGCCCTGATCGAACTGCGCATGGCCGTGCTCGCCGAACTGCGCACCAGCCCTGGCCTCGCCCCGCTCGATTCCGACCTGCGCCACCTGTTCGCCTCCTGGTTCAACCGCGGCTTCCTCGAACTCCGCCGAATCGACTGGCGCACCCCTGCCTTCGTGCTCGAAAAACTCATCACCTACGAAGCCGTCCACGAAATCGCCGGCTGGGACGATCTGCGCCGCCGCCTCGCGCCCGACCGCCGCTGCTTCGCCTTCTTCCACCCCGCCCTGCCCGATGAACCACTCATCTTCGTCGAAGTCGCCCTGGTCCGCGGCCTCGCCGAAGCCATCGCCCCGCTCCTCGCACCCTCGCCCGACGAATTATCCGGCGATGGCGCCCTGCACGATGCCGCCGCCGGCGCCGATACCGCGATCTTCTATTCCATCAGCAACTGCCAGGAAGGCCTGCGCGGCATCTCCTTCGGCAATTTCCTGATCAAACAGGTGGTCGCCGAACTCCAGGCCGAACTGCCCCGCCTGAAACGCTTCTCCACCCTCTCGCCCGTCCCCGGCCTGCGCCGCGCCATCCTCACCTGGCTCGACCTGCCGCAAACCACCCCGCTCCTCACACCGGAAGAGCGCGAAACCCTCCACCGCGCCACCGCAACCACCCCGCCCGACGACGCCACGCTGCTCAAAGCCACCCTCGAATCCGGCCCCTGGTGGACCGAACCCACCCTGGCCACCGCACTCCGCCCGCCGCTCCTCCGCCTCGCCGCGCAATACCTCACCGGCGCCTTCCGCGCGGCACCCAACACCCAACCGATCCGCCAGGACCCGGTCGCACGCTTTCACCTCGGCAACGGCGCCCGCCTCGAACGCATCAACTGGCTCGGCAACACCGCCAAGCGCGGCATGACCGAATCCTTCGGAATCATGGTCAACTACCTCTACGACCCCGAAGCGATCGAAGCCCGCCACGAAGCCTTCCTGCGCGACGGCACCGTCGCCCGCTCCACCGCGGTCGATCAACTGATGGTCCTGCCCGGCCAAAGCTGGCTCACCCGGCGAAAAAAGACCCCGATTGCCGCCGATAGCTGATCGCCCCATATAAGCGGCAGCATTTCAGACCAATCGAGCGGGGGGAACCAGTCATGAACGAGTCCAGCATCGCCGGCCGCGGCGCTTTCGGCGCGCGCACCCGGCTGAACGGACAGCAGATCGCCGGCTTCTGGGGTGCCTGGTTCGGCTGGATGCTCGATGGCATGGACAGCGTGATCTACGCCCTCGTGCTCGCCCCCGCCCTGACCCAGTTGCTGCCCCGCTCCGGCATCAAGCCCACCCCCGCCAACATCGGCGAAATCGGCTCGATCCTGTTCGCGGTCTTCCTGATCGGCTGGGGCTTCTCTTTCATCTGGGGCCCGATCGCCGACCGCTTCGGCCGCAAGAAATCCCTCGCCGCCACCATCCTGCTCTACGCGGTCTTCACCGGCGCCGCCGCTATGTCGCAGAACATCTACGAACTCGGCGTCTTCCGCCTGATCGCCGGCATCGGCATCGGCGGCGAATGGGCCATGGCCGGCACCTACGTCGCCGAAGCCTGGCCGGAAGACCGCCGCAAAATGGGCGCGGGCCTGCTCCAGACCGGCTATTACTTCGGCTTCTTCGTCGCCGCCGCGCTGAACTTCACGGTCGGCGCCGATTTCGGCTGGCGCGCGATGTTCCTGTGCGGCCTCGCCCCCGTCGTCATCTCGGTGCTGATCATGCTCGGCGTCAAGGAAACCGGCAAATGGCAACGCAACCGCGCAACCGGCGCCACCCACCCGCTCGCCGCCATCTTCGCCCCCGCCCACCTGCGCCAGACCATCGTGATGTCGGTGCTGCTGACCGTCGCGATCATCGGCCTCTGGGCCGGCGCGGTCTATGAGCCCAGCGCCATCATCATCCTCGCGAAAAAATCCGGCATGGCACTGCCGGCCGCCATCCACATGGTCTCGTTCGGCACCGCCATCCTCTCGCTCGGCACCATCCTCGGCTGCGTCGCCCTGCCCATCCTCGCCGAACGGTTCGGCCGGCGCAGCACGCTGGCGTTTTATTTCGTGGTCATGTTCATCACCATCGTCGCGGCGTTCGGCTGGGCATTCTATCTGCCGCCCACCCATGCGCTCACCGCGTTCCTGATTATCCTGTTCTTCCTCGGCTTCGGCGGCGGCAATTTCGCGATGTTCAGCCTCTGGCTGCCCGAACTCTACCCCACCGAAATCCGCGCCACCGCCTTCGCCTTCTGCACCTCGGTGGGCCGATTCGCCGGGGCTGCGGTCAATTTCATCCTGGCCGGCGCGGTGAAAGGCATGGGCACGCTCGGCACGCCGGTCGCCATCACCGCCGTCGCCTTCGCCATCGGCCTGCTGATCATCCCGTTCGGGCGCGACACCACCGGCCAGACCCTGCCCGAGTAGCAGCGTCAATCACGACGCTATAGGCGAAACGTAACAAAACTGACTATATAGGTCGCATGCTGAGCAGTTTACCAACCGATCTTCATGAACTCGACGAGGCGATTGGCCGCGCGCACGCGAGCCTTGCCGCAGAGCAGCGTAACGACGGTCATTACGTCTACGAACTCGAGGCCGATGCCACCATCCCGGCCGAATACATCCTGCTCGAGCATTTCCTCGACCGGATCGATCCCGCCCTGCAATCCCGAATCGGCATCTTCCTCCGCGCCATCCAGGGCGATTCCCCGCACAACCCCGGTGGCTGGCCCCTGTTCCACGACGGCGCGATGGATCTTTCGGCCAGTGTCAAAGCCTATTTCGCCCTGAAAGCGATCGGCGACGACCCCGATGCCCCGCACATGCGCCGCGCCCGCGAGGCCATCCTCGCCCGCGGCGGCGCCGCCCGCACCAACGTGTTCACACGCATCCAGCTCGCCCTGTTCGGCGCCCTGCCCTGGCGCGCCTGCCCGGTCATGCCGGTCGAGATCATGCTCCTGCCGGACTGGTTCCCGATCACGCTCTGGAAAATCAGCTACTGGTCACGCACCGTCATCGCCCCGCTGCTGGTCCTGATGACCGAGCGCCCCCTCGCCCGCAACCCGCACAACATCACCATCGACGAATTGTTCGTCACCCCGCCCGATGCCGTGACCGACTACATCCGCGGCCCCTATCGCTCGCGCTGGGGCCATGCCTTCAAAGCGCTCGACTCCGCGCTTCGCCCACTCGAACGCCATTTCCCCTCCCGCTCCCGCCACCGCGCGATCCAGGCGGCGATCGATTTCATTACCCCCCGCCTCAACGGCGAAGACGGTCTCGGCGCCATCTACCCCGCCATGGCCAACACCGTGATGATGTACCACACGCTCGGCTACGCACCCGACCACCCCGATTACGCCACCGCCTGGCAGGCCGTGCGCAAACTCATCACCGACGCGTCCGATCGTTTCGCCGGCGCCACCTACGTCCAACCCTGCCTCTCACCGATCTGGGACACCTCCCTCGCCGCCCACGCCCTCGCCGAAGCCGCCGGCGCCGGCGATGCCAAGGTCGCCGCCGCGTGCGACTGGCTGATCCCGCGCCAGATCCTCGACGTGAAGGGCGACTGGGCCCACCGCAAACCCGATGCCCCACCAGGCGGCTGGGCCTTCCAGTACAACAACGCCCACTACCCCGATGTCGATGACACCGCCGTGGTCGGCATGATCCTCGACCGCAACGGCGACCCCGCCCATCACGAGGCGGTCGAACGCGCCCGCCTCTGGGTGCTCGGCATGCAGAGCCAATCCGGCGGCTGGGGCGCCTTCGATTCCGATAACGAATTCACCTACCTCAACCACATCCCCTTCGCCGATCACGGCGCCCTGCTCGACCCACCAACCGCCGACGTCACCGCGCGCTGCGTCTCCTTCCTCGGCCAGTTGAACCACCCCGAAGACCGCACCGCGATCAATCGCGGCGTCGCCTACCTCCGACGCGATCAGGAAACCGATGGCTCGTGGTTCGGCCGCTGGGGCACCAACTACATCTACGGCACCTGGTCGGTGCTGTGCGCCCTGAACGCCGCCGGCCTCGATCATGACGACCCCACCATCGCCCGCGCCGCCAACTGGCTGATCAGCAAGCAGCGCGCCGATGGTGGCTGGGGCGAGGATTGCGAAAGCTACGCCGATGCGCCGCGTGGCGAATACCACCAGAGCCTGCCCTCCCAGACCGCTTGGGCCCTGCTCGGCCTGATGGCCGCCGGCCGCCACGATCACCCCGCCGTCGCAAGCGGCATCGCCTGGCTGCAATCGGTGCAGGAGGCTGATGGGTCCTGGACCGAGCAGCCCTACAACGCGGTGGGCTTTCCCAGGGTGTTCTATCTGCGCTATCACGGCTACCCGCGATTCTTTCCGTTGATGGCGATGGCGCGGTATCGGAATTTGTCGTTGGGGAATAGCGGGCGGGTGAGTTACGGGTTTTAGGTAAGAAGACAGCAGTTCTTTTTTGTAAAAAAGAACCAAAAAACTTTTATTAGTTTGGTTCGAGGCGCACGGCCGTCACAGCCTCCGAACCAGAGTCAAAAAGTTTTTTGCTTCTTTTTTACAAAAAAGAAGCCTTACCTTTACCCTATGTGGATGTGGCGGAATGGTAGACGCTGCAGACTTAAAATCTGTTGCCCGTCAGGGCGTGCGGGTTCGAGTCCCGCCATCCGCACCATCACGCCGTCAGCCGCAGATAGATCATCGGCAGCATCTCCGGCAGCCGCTCGATCCGGTCGATCAGCGCAATCCGGTGCCGCCCGAAAATCCGCCCGAAATACCCATCACCGCCCGCATCCAACCCGACGCAGAACACATCGATCCCGCGCAGCGATAATTCCTGCACCGCGTGCCGCGCATCCTCGACCAGATAGCGCCGATCGCCGACATCGATATCCGAAGGCTCGCCATCCGAAATCACCAGCAGCAGCCGCCGATACGCCGCCTGCTGCCCAAGCTCGCGGCCGGCATGGCGCAGCGCCGCGCCCAATCGTGTCGAGAGGCTGCCGGCCAGTCCCGCCAACCGCCGCTTCGCCGCGCCATCGAACGCCCGGTCGAACTCCTTGATCGCGCTGTAGCGCACATCATGCCGCCCGTTCGAACAGAACGCCCGCATCGCGAACCGATCACCGAGCCCCGCCATAGCATCGCCCAGCAACGCCGCCGCCGCCCGCTCCAACGCCAGCACACTGGTATCCGACCATGCCAGCACATCGTTGGTCGAGTGCGACACATCGAGCAGCACCAGCGTCGCCAAATCCCGATGCCGCCGCTCGGTCCGGCTATGGATCCGCGGATCGGGCGACAACCCCGCCCGCAGATCGATCGCGGCGGCGATGCAGGCATCGAGGTCGAGCCCATCCCCCTCGGCCTGACGGCGCAGCCGGCGCGGCTGGCTGACCTTGGCATGCTCGATCAGCGCCGCCAGCCGTTGCGCCAGCTTTGCATGATCCGCCATGATCTGATCGATCACCGCCTGCCGCCCCGCGCGCGCCGGATAGGCCCGGATCGTCGCCCAATGCGGCCGTGCCTGACGGATCAGATGATCCCACTCGGGATAGGACGCGATGGGTGGTGAGCCATCCTCGGTCGCGGCGGCGGGTCGTGCCGCATTGGCCGGCTGATTGTCCGCCTCATCGGGCGGGCCGCGCGGCGGTTCGGTCGCGGCCGGGGTGATTTTCGCGGCTTCCAGCCAGGTCTCGGAGTCCGCATCCGGCGGCGGTGGCTCGGCCGCGATCCAGATCCCGGCGTTGTCATCGCGATAGGCCGGTTCCACCACATAGGTCTTGGCGTTGAACGACACCCGCATCTGCCCGAGATCATTGCCGAGTAACCCGCCGATGCTGCGCGAAACCGCGGGACTGGCCCAATCATCGGCGGCGGCCAGAAACAGCGCGCGGCCCTTTTCGACCCAGGCGTCGCCATCGATATAATCAGGGTCGATCAGCGCCCGTGCCAGCCGCGCGAACAGCGCCGGTGCCATGCCGCCGCTGCCAGGTGAGGCGACGTGAAACGGCAGAAACAACCGCCGCAACCCCGGAAACCGCCGCATCGCCAGATGCTCGACCCGTGCATCCTCGATCAGCGAGATCAGCGCCACCTGCAAAGGCTTCAGACTGCCCTGGGTAAAGCGCGTCTCGGTGAAGCGAAGATGCGCCCCGGCATGCGCGATCGCTGCGTGATACAGCCGCGTCGCCTGCGCCGGCGCAAAGCCGCGAAACCGCTCGGGCAGCCGCACCACACCGTGGCCGAAGCTCACCCGCCCCGGCGGCGCCAGCGCCTCCACCGGCATCGCTTGGAGTCTCGGACTGGTATCCCACAGCGCGGTGACGAACCCGCCGAGCCGCCGCTCCAGGCTTGCGAACTGCCCAGTTTGTTCCGCGCTCACCGCAGACAGGCATCCACCGTCGCGGTCAGCGCATCCCGCAAATCCGGATCGTCGGTGATCGGCAATATCAACGCCACCTGGCACGCCGCCGCCGGTGCCACGCCGCGCGCGATCAACTGCCCGGCGTGGATCAGCATCCGCGTCGATGCGCCTTCATCGAGCCCATGCCCCTTCAGATGCCGCGCTGCCTCGCCGATCAGAACCAGCCGCTTCGCATCGTCCTCGGCAATTCCTGCCTCATGCGCGACGATCGCGGTTTCCAGCGCCCGATCGGGGTAGAGAAACTGGATTGCGGCAAACCGCTGCTTGGTCGATTCCTTCAGATCCTTCAGCACGCTCTGATAACCGGGGTTATACGAAATCACGAGATGAAAATCCGGATGCGCCGTGATCAGCTCGCCGGTTTTCTCGAGCGGCAGCACCCGCCGGTCATCCGCCAGCGGATGGATGACGACCGTGGTATCCTGCCGCGCCTCGACGATTTCGTCGAGATAACAGATCGCGCCATGCCGGACCGCCCGGGTTAGCGGCCCGTCGTGCCAGACCGTGCCGTTCGCATCGAGCAGAAACCGCCCGACCAGATCCGATGCCGTCATGTCCTCATGGCACGCGACAGTGATCAGCGGCTTGCCCAACCGCCAGGCCATGTATTCGATGAACCGCGTCTTGCCGCAGCCGGTCGGGCCCTTCAACATCATCGGCATCCGCGCCGCATAGGCTGCGGCGAAGAGAGCGATTTCGTTGCCCACGGCACAGTAATAGGGCTCGGTGGTGATGCGGTGGGAGTCCAGGATCATAGAGCTAGCCAATCAACGGAAGGTAAGACTTCTTTTTTGTAAAAAAGAAACAAAAAACTTTTGTTAATCTGGGCTACGGGCGGCTTCAGCGGCACGGGCACAGATGAGTGAAGTTTTTTTGCTTCTTTTTTTTCAAAAAAAGAAGTCTTCCTTCCTGCCTTCACTTCACCGATGCCCAGCATTCCCCTCGTTCGGCAGCCCATCGATCGGACATTCCTCGACACCCACGGTCGTGCGAGTCATCGCCTCAACCATCTCGCGCGTGCCCTCGGGATCGCTGATCCATTTCTGATAGAAATCATACGGGCATTCCGCCACACCGGTGACACCCTCGCGCGAGTTGATCTTGCCGGTATAGCCGCGGTGCAGCAGCTTGAAGAGATGGTTCTCGCTCTGCATCGTCCGCCGCGCATCGCGGATCAGCGAGACCGACAATTGTGCGTAATTGATCCCGTATTCCTCGGTGCCGCATTCACCCAGGGTCCGCCCGTCGAACCCGATAATCGAGGAATGGCCGAAATAGGAATAGACTCCATCGAACCCGGTTGCGTTCGCCACCGCGACATACACATTGTTCGCCCAGGCCATCGCCTTGGCCATGATGACCTGCTGCTCCTTGGCCGGATACATATAGCCCTGGCAGCGCACGATCAGCTCGGCCCCCTTCATCGCGCAATCGCGCCAGATTTCGGGGTAGTTGCCATCGTCGCAGATGATCAAGCTGATCTTCAACCCTTTCGGACCGGTCGACATGTATGTGCAGTTGCCCGGATACCAGCCTTCGATCGGCACCCACGGCATGATCTTGCGATATTTCTGCACGATCTCGCCCTGGTCGTTCATCAGGATCAGCGTGTTGTACGGCGCCTTGTGCGGGTGCTCCTCGTGGCGCTCGCCGGTCAGCGAAAACACGCCCCACACCTTGGCTTTCCTGCAGGCGGCGGCGAAAATATCGGTCTCTTCGCCAGGGCAGGACGATGCGGTTTCGTACATCTCGGCGCTGTCGTACATGATGCCGTGCGTCGAATATTCCGGAAAGATCACCAGATCCATGCCGGGCAATCCGGTCTTCATGCCCACCACCATGTCCGCGATTTTCTGTGCGTTTTCCAGCACCTCGGCGCGCGTGTGCAGGCGGGGCATTTTGTAGTTCACCACGGCGACGCCCACCGTGTCCTTGCTGCTCGAAATGTCACCGTGAAGCATGGGTCCGTTCTCCAGAAATGATGGCCGGTTAACAAGAAACTCAAGCGAAAGCCGAACAACAAAAAACCCTCGTGTCGTCCACCTGGGGTGGCCGCTACGAGGGCGATATCGCCGTTCAATTGTCCACGGCGCTGTTGCCGTTCGTCTATCGTAACGCTTGATCCGACCTCACGATCGGTCCGCGTCTTCGCTGCAAGACCTATCCGAGCAACTCGTGCGAGTCAATAATTGCCGCAGCTACCGCGTTGATCGTCACGCGACGGTCCATCGCCTGGCGGCGGATGAAATTATACGCATCGCACGCTCGATCGTGCGCATTCCGCGCAATGTTTCATCGAGCTTGTCGATCCGCGCGCGCAGGCGCTGTTCATAGGCAAACCTGACATGGGCATGCAGCACAATGGCCGGCACCACCCCTGGCGCCAACGGGCGGGGCAGTAGCGCATCCGCCGCGATATTGTGCAATTGATCGAGCGCCGGCGCACCGGCGGGCAGCACCACCACCAGCGCCGCCTTCGCCTGGCCCGGCACCCAGGGCAGCCGATGCGCGAGGCCCGGCACCAATTCACTCACGATCACATCCGCCTCGACCGGATAGGTCTCCGGCGCCGGCCAGCAATGGCGCACGCTGGCGCGGGTGCGCTGCAATTCGCGGATCAGCATTTCGCCTTCGGCACTGCGCGGCGTCATCACCACGATATCCAACGCCGCCAGCGCCGCTTCCTGCCGACCACGCCCCCCTGATTCGCGCCCCGGTTGTTCCCGAATCATGCGACTTGTGCCCCATAGCCGACCAGATACGGATCGGCGCCGACCGGCACGCGGGACTGCCAGAAGATGTCGAATTTTCCATCCCCATTCGCCCGCCCCAGCCGTGTCCACAAATCCGTGTGGCCGCACATCGGGTTGATCGTGATCTGGCCCTGCGGCGCCTCGAACGCGGAACCCAGCACCATCGGGCGCAGGCAATCGGTCTCGATCGAATTGGTCATCGCCAACGCGCGGGCGAAAATATGAACCTGAAAATACGCGGCCTCGACGCACATGTTCGTCGTCTGATCCGACCCGAAGCGTTTTTTATAGCGCCTGACGAACGCCCGATTCACATCGGAATCGACCGCCTCGAAATAGGGTGCTGCGGTGATGTGGCCGCAACCGACATCCGGCCCCATCGCGCCGATCTCGGCCTCCGTCGTGGTCAGGCTCGCGATCGGCATGATGCGCGGATCGAACCCGGCATCGGCGTAGGCCTGATACAAATGCGTCGTCGCTTCGCCGACCACGGTGGAAAAAATCACGCTCGGTCGCAACTGCCCGCATTCACGCATCAGCGGCAGAAAATCGCGCCGCTGCGCCCGCAGGCCGACATAACGCTCGCCCACCACGGCACCACCCGCCATTCGCACCAGTTCGCCGATCACCCGGTTGGACTCGCGCGGATAGATGTAATCCGACCCGATCAGAAAGAACCGGTTGCCGTAGGTCTTCAGCAAATACTGTGACAATGCCACGCTGTTCTGGTTGGGCGCGGCACCGGTATAGATGATGTTGGGCGAATACTCGAACCCCTCATACAGCGTCGGATACCACAGCAGCCCGTTCAGCCGTTCCACCACCGGCAGCACCGCCTTGCGGCTGCTCGAGGTATAGCAGCCGAAAATCGTGGTCACGCCGTCATCGATCATCAGCCGCTTGGCATGCTGCGCAAACCCCGCCGTGCTCGAACCCGGATCGTAGTGGATCGCACGCAATTCGCGCCCGTTGATGCCCCCGGCCGCATTGATCTCCTCGATCGCCAGGATCGATGCCTGTAACTGCGTCTGCTCGATGACCGAAGTGATACCGGTTTTCGAGAACAACAAACCAACCCGCCACGGCGCGCCGGTCCTCGCCGTGGGATTACCCATGCGTGCAACCTTCCGATGCCAAGAACATTAAATTTTTATTTCGCCGCAGACTTCCAAAACATTGCATGAAAGCGCAAACGCCCGCAAGGATTTTTCGCTATGCGCGGGCTGGACAAGGAAGTGCTTCTTTTTTGAAAAAAAGCAGCAAAAAACGTTCTGGATTTGGGGTACGGGCATTTGGAGCGGCACGGGCATAATATCGCGATTTTTGTGCTTCATGTTTGTTTGCAAACCACGACACCTTGCCTCCAAACCTGCGCGCCGCCTACCGTGATCCCGCGATGGCAATCACCCAACCACAGGAGCGATCCGATGCTGCGTGCCTTGAAGGCGGTGTTCGATGATCGGAGCGACAACATCCGCGGCAAGATCGTCGCGAGCTACGCGTTCCTGATCGCGCTGAACATCTGCGCCTGGGCCGGCGCGCTGCTCGTGTTCCGCCACAATACCGTCCTGCTCGGGTTTTCCGCCCTCGCCTACGCCTTCGGGCTGCGTCATGCCGTCGATGCCGATCATATCGCGGCGATCGATTCCGTCACCCGCAAGCTGATGCAGGAGAAACAACGACCCGCCATGGTCGGCTTTTTTTTCTCGATGGGCCATTCGATGGTTCTCGTGATTGCCACCGCCGCCATCGCGCTCACCGCCATGACCATCGACCATCGCTTCACCATGCTCAACAGCGCCGCCGGCATCATCGGCACGCTGATCTCGGCGGTCTTTCTGTTCTCGATGGCCGCAATGAATCTGGTGATTGCGCGCTCGGTCTACGCAACATTCCGCGCCGCGCGCCGCACCGGGCGGTACGCCGATGATGATTTCGATATCCTGTTGAACAAGCGGGGCTTCATGTCGCGCCTGCTGCGGCCGCTGTTCCGCCTGGTGACGCGTAGCTGGCAGATGCTGCTGGTCGGCCTGCTGTTCGGCCTCGGGTTCGACACGGCGACCGAGGTCAGCCTGCTCGGCATGGGCGGTGCGGAGGCGGTCAAGGGCGTGTCGGTCTGGGCGATCATGATGCTGCCGATGCTGTTCGCTGCCGGCATGTCGCTGGTCGACACGACCGATGGTATTCTGATGCTCGGCGCCTATGGCTGGGCCTTCGTCAAACCGATCCGCAAGCTTTACTACAACCTGACCATCACGGTCGTTTCGGTCATTGTCGCCGTCATTGTCGGGAGCGTCGAAACGCTCGGCCTGATCGCCAACGAATTCAGCCTGCATGGCCTGTTCTGGCGCACCATCGGTGCCGCGAACGACCGGTATTTCGGCATGATCGGCTTTCTGATCATCGGAATTTTCGTCGCGAGCTGGCTCGTCTCCACCCTGGTGTATCGGCTCAAGCGGCTCGATGAGGTCGAAATCGCGCTGGTCGATTGATCCTGAGAGCGGCCCAACGCACTGGCACGACCATCGGCACTGCGCGGCGGCAACCGCGCGGTCGCGGACATTGTCATTTAATCATCACGCGCGGGGCACCGGTTCCGTGCTTTAGCCTCTGGGCGCAATTCGCATGCGATTGTCCGTTCAAAACCAGCCGGGTGATGCCATCGATATGACTGAACTGACGATACCGGTCGATCGGCGCACACGGCCGATCGCGCCGTCGGCATGCTGTCCGTCCGTCCAGTTCGTCTATTTCGATGCCGGCGGCGGCCATCGCAGCGCCGCTCTGGCCCTGCGCCAGATCATTGAGCAGCGCTATCCGACCTGGCAGGTGGAATTGGTCAATCTGCAGGAATTGCTGCGCCCGGTCGACCCGATGCTGCGGCTCACCCGGCGGCGCGTTTCGTCCGAGACGGTCTATAACGGCATGCTCAAGCGCGGCTGGACCTATGGCTCGCTGCCGCTGCTGCGCGGGTTGCAGGCCGGCATCCGCCTGCGCGCCGCACCGATCGAGGCGCTGCTCGAAACCCATTGGCGCCGGCGATCGGCCGACATAGTGGTTTCGCTCATTCCGAATTTCAACGGCGTGCTGTTCCGCTCACTCCGCCGCGTGCACGCCGAGGTGCCCTACGTCACGATCATGACCGACATTGCGGATCAGCCGCCGCGTTTCTGGCAGGAGGATCAGGACCAGTTCATCATTTGCGGCAGCGACAAGGCGGCCGAACAGGCGCGCGCGCGGCATTATCGGCCCGAACGCATCATGCAGGTGTCCGGCATGGTGCTCGGCCCGCGCTTCTATCAGGCCGCACGCATCGATCGCCGCGCGGAACGACTGGGCCTGGGTCTCGATCCTGATCTGCCCACCGCGCTGATCATGTTCGGCGGCAATGGTTCGAAACTGGCACTCACCATTGTGGAACGCCTCGCGCGCCTGCCCTTCGCGGTGCAATCGATCGTGATGTGCGGCCATAACCGGCTGCTCGCCGCACAACTCGCGCGGACCGAACGGTGCCGCGCGGTCGGCTTTACCGATCAGGTGCCGCACTATATGCGCCTCGCCGATTTTTTCATCGGCAAGCCGGGGCCGGGCAGCATCAGCGAGGCGCTGCATCTTGGACTGCCGGTGATCATCGAGCGCAACCGCCGCACCATGCCGCAGGAACGCTATAACGCGGAGTGGGTCGCCCAGCACGAGGTCGGTCTGGTGATCCGCGATCTGCGCCATGTCGGCCAAGCCGTCACGGCTTTGTATCGTGATGATCGGCTGCACGTGTTCCGGCGGAACGCGCTTGGACTGCGTAATCGGGCCCTGTTCGAAATTCCGGACCGGTTGGCCTCGATCATGGATCGGTCGTTGCGTGCCTATCCGGTTAAGTCAGACACCCACTACATGTGGGGTGGACCCATGCTCCCGAATAAAGCTGGGCATAGGTTGGCGCCTCGGCGCCG
>NZ_NCJX01000103.1:0-21604 GCF_002282635.1 Acidiphilium sp. 34-64-41
CCTGCCGTGCCGCGAAGCCTGGCTCTACCGCCTGATCCCCGAAACCGGCTTCACCCGCTTCACCCTGCAACACATCCTCGCCGACCCCGAATTCGCAGGGTTCCTTGCCGCCAACCCAAAACTCATCCGCATCCTCACCCCGCTCTACAACGCCATGGGCATCGACCTGCCCACCGAACCCCCCTTCGCCCCCGACCCACCACCAGACTCCCGCCGCCACATCATCTTCGGCACGCCAGATTGCGCCGCGTCCGAATCCCCCACCCCAGACCAAGATTTCAAAATTCAATCCGCGTGACCAACCCACTTCCGCACGCCCATATCATTACGATATCGCAACGAAATAAACGAATAAGGCGCGATCCAGCCAAATCCCCAGTCCCAGAGTAAAAAAGTTTTTTGCTTCTTTTTTACAAAAAAGAAGTCTTCCCCTTCACCCTAACACTCAATAAAATTAGCAGCGAGCCCCCCAAGCGAGGTCTCTTTATATTTACTATTCATATCCGCCCCGGTCTGTCGCATGGTCGCGATCACCTGATCGAGCGAGATATGGTGGGTTCCATCGCCCCGTGCCGCGAGTGAGGCGGCGCTGATGGCTTTGATCGCGCCGAACGCGTTGCGTTCGATGCAGGGAATTTGCACCAGCCCGCCGACCGGGTCGCAGGTCATGCCGAGGTGATGTTCCATGGCGATTTCCGCGGCGTTTTCGATCTGGCGGTTGGTGGCACCGCGTGCGGCGGCGAGGCCGGCGGCGGCCATCGAGGCGGCGACCCCAACCTCGCCCTGACAGCCGACTTCAGCGCCCGAGATCGAGGCGTTGGTCTTGAACAATCCACCGATCGCGGTGGCGGTGAACAGAAAGTCGCGCATCAATTCATGCGTGGCACCGGGGCAGAAATCGCGGAAATAGCGCAGCACGGCGGGAATGACCCCGGCGGCACCGTTGGTCGGCGCGGTGACAATTTTGCCGCCGGCGGCGTTTTCCTCGTTCACCGCCATCGCGAACAGGCTGACCCAGTCCATTTTTTCATGGGGTGCGAGGTCGTTGCGTGCAGCGTCGGTCTGCATTTTTGTGTGCAGCGCGGGGGCGCGCCGCATGATCTTCAAACCACCGGGCAGGGTGCCGGTGGTCCGCATTCCGCGTTCGATGCCGTTCATCATGGTGGCAAGCACCAGGTCGGCGTGGGCGAGCACGGTTGCCGGCTCGCGCAGCGAGAATTCATTGGCGCGCATCATGGCCGCGATCGACAGGCCGGAGGCTTCGCCGAGCCGCAGCAGATCGACGGCGTTGGCGAAGGGATAGGGCACGGTTTCGGTAATCGCGCCGAGATCGGGTTTTTCATCTTCGCGAATGACGAAACCCCCGCCGACCGAGCACCAGCGTTCGGCGGCGAGAATGCTGCCGGCGGCATCGCGCGCGCTGAATTCGAGTGTGTTGGGGTGGCGCGTGGTGGGTGTCTCGTAGTCGAACACAATATCCGTTGCCGGATCGAATTTGATCGGATGAACCCCGCCGAGTTTCAGCACGCAAGCCGTCGTAACCGCTGCGGCGATCGCATCCGCCTGATCGGGATCAACCGTTTCCGGCGCCTCACCGGCCAGGCCGAGGATCACGGCTTTATCCGTCCCGTGGCCTTTGCCGGTCCAGGCGAGCGAGCCGAGCAGCGTAATCTGTACACGCGCCACGCCAGCCGGATTAGCAAGGTCAGCCGCAAAACTATGCGCAGCCCGCATCGGCCCGACCGTGTGTGACGATGACGGGCCGATGCCGATTTTGAACAGATCGAACAGGCTGATCATGACAGGGTCAATCCGGATACTCGCGGCCGATCTCGTGCAGCAATGAAACCACATAGGGCGCGAAGGAGCGCCAGATTTCAAGGTGGAATTCGGCAATCCCGGTCCGCCACAGCACGATATCGGCCTTGGCGAAAATCGTCCGCGTCGCCATGCCGACCGGAAACGCCGCACTGCCCAGATCAAGCGGACACAG
Source organism: Acidiphilium sp. 34-64-41 (assembly GCF_002282635.1). Classification (NCBI taxonomy): domain Bacteria; kingdom Pseudomonadati; phylum Pseudomonadota; class Alphaproteobacteria; order Acetobacterales; family Acidocellaceae; genus Acidiphilium; species Acidiphilium sp. 34-64-41. Next base: position 1,994 of record NZ_NCJX01000103.1, read on the forward strand.
CGCGTTGATCATCGCGCCAGCGTGCGGCCCGGCGAGCCTTATGCCGGTTTGCCGGTGGCTGACATCGACCAGTGAAAACAGCCGATCCGCCAGACCGGCGGCAAGCGCGCCCGGAATCGCGGCATCGGCGGCGGGCGCCAGCACCAGCGACTCATCCGGCCCAAGGCGCAGCGCCGTCCGATCGCCGGAGGTCACGGCGCGGTTGATCGGCGCGGTGAAATCAAGCCCGAGCGCGGCACCCGCGGCGGTCAGGGACTCTTCCGGCAGCCGCAGCACGAAGCGGGTGAGCGGGGCGGATTTTTCGATCCTGCGGTCCACCGCACCCGGCAGCGGGGCGGTGCGCCGTGCGGGGGCGATTGCGATGTCAGCCATCGAGCCGTGCTCCTTCGGGATCGTAGAAAACCGGGTCGGTCAGCGTCACCGCGACCGAGCGTCCCGGCAGGGGAACATGCAGGGTTTCGCCAATCCGCGCCCTCCCGTTGCGCACCATCGCAAGCGCGATCGAGCGATTGAGCGCCGCACTCCAATAGGACGACGTCACGTGCCCCAGCATGGTCATCGGAATCGGCTGCGCCGGATCGGCGACCAGATGCGCACCCTCCTCCAGCACTTCGGCAGGATCGGCGGTGAGCAGCCCGACCAATTGCTTGCGATCGGTCTGGCTGGCCAGCGCGGTGCGGGCAAGGGCGCGCTTGCCAACGAAATCGGGCTTCGCCTTGCCGATCGCCCACGTCAGGCCGACATCATCGGGCGTCGCCGTCCCATCGGTCTCCTGACCGACGATGATATAGCCTTTCTCCGCGCGCAGCACGTGCATGGTCTCGGTGCCATAGGGCACGATGCCGTGGGTCTGGCCGGCCTGATCAATCGCCTCCCAAACCGCGCGCCCATAATCGGCCGGCACGTTGATCTCAAAGCCGAGTTCGCCGGTGAAACTCACGCGGAACAGCCGTGCCGGCACGCCGGCGACCCGGCATTCCACCACGCTCATATGCGGCATCGCGGCCGCCGAAATATCGGCATCTTCCACCAGCGGCGCAATCACCTCCCGCGCGCGCGGACCCTGCACCGCAATCACCGCGTATTGTTCGGTGGTCGAGGTAAGCCAGACCTTCAGATCGGTGAATTCGGTCTGCAGATAATCTTCCATCATGTTCAGCACGCGCGCCGCACCGCCGGTGGTGGTGGTCACGTGGAACCGATCATCGGCAATCCGGCCGACCACGCCGTCATCGATGATGAACCCGTCCTCGCGCAGCAGAAGGCCGTAGCGCAGCCTTCCGGGTTTCAGCTTGGTCCAGGCGTTGACATACATGCGGTTGAGAAATTCCGCAGCATCCGGGCCAGTGATTTCGATCTTGCCAAGCGTCGAGGCATCGAACAAACCAACCCCGGCGCGCACCGCGGCGCATTCGCGGGCGACCGCTTCATGCATCGTCTCCGCCCCGCACGGAAAATACCGCGCGCGTTTCCACAGGCTGACATCCTCGAACACCGCGCCGTGTTCGGCGGCCCAGGCGTGGATCGGCGTCTCACGCACCGGTTCGAACAGATCACCCCGCGCATAGCCCGCAAAATAGCCGAACGGGATCGGCGTATACGGCATCCGGAACGTGGTGGTGCCGATGCTGGGAATGGCAACGCCAAGCGATTTCGACACGATGCCGAGCGCGTTCATGTTCGAGGTCTTACCCTGATCGGTCGCCATGCCGGTGGTGGTGTAGCGCTTGACGTGCTCGATCGAGCGGAACCCTTCGGACAGCGCGAGGGTGATGTCTTTCGCCGTCACGTCGTTCTGGAAATCAACAAAGGCGCGCACGCTGGCCGGGTCGCGCCCGTGCGGCACCTCGCCCAGAAACCCGGCCGCAACAGTCTCGGCCACCGGCGCCGCCACCGCCTGCCCCGTCGCCGAAAGCCCGGCCGCCCGGCCTGAGGCGATCGCCGCTTCGAGCGACTGGCAGCCCGAGGCAGCGCCCGCCGCAATCGTCGGCTCGGCCGGCGTCCCGGGAATAAAGGCATCCAGCGCCGGATCAAACGCGAGCTTGCCCCGGCTCTGCGAGAACAGATGCACGCTGGGCGTAAACCCGCCGGACATCAGCACCAGATCGCAGGCAATCCGCTCGGCGTTCGCCTCCCCGATCGTGGCAACGCTGACGGCCGCAACGCGCAAATTGCCCTCGGTGCCAATGATCGTCGAATGCGTGCGGATCGGCAGGCCCGCAGCCCGCGCCGCCTCCAAACCCGGCCCCTCGGGGCTTTCCCGCAGATCGACGATGGCGGCAATCGTCACACCAGCCTCGTGCAGCGAAACCGCCGCGCGATACGCATCGTCATGCGCGGTGAACACCACGGCACGATTGCCGGGTTTGACCGCGTAGCGCTCGACATAGGTCCGCGCCGCATCGGCCAGCATGATGCCCGGCCGATCATTGTCCGGAAACACCAAAGGCCGTTCGATCGCACCGGTTGCGGTGATCACCTGCTTGGCGCGCACCTGCCACAGCCGGCCGCGCGGCGCATCGTCGCTGGTTTCGCCCTGGTGATCGGTCAGATCCTGTGCCAGCCCGATCATGTTGTGCGGGAAATAGCCGAACGCGATGGTGCGTGGCAGCATCGTGATGTTTGCAAAACCGGCAAGCCGTGCGCGCTGTTCGGCGAGCCAGGCGGATTGGCCGGGTTCCGCCAGCAGCGCGCCACCGAATTGCGGCTGTTCGTCGCAAATGATCACCCGCGCGCCGGTCTCGGCAGCGGCCAGTGCTGCGCTCAGCCCGGCAGGCCCGGCGCCGATCACCAGCACATCGCAATGGGCATAAATCTGCGCGTAGCGCGCGGCATCCGGTGCCGCCGGCGATCGGCCGAGCCCGGCGATGGCGCGGATGCGCGGCTCGAAAAACTTCGTCCACGCGCCCTTCGGCCACATGAAGGTCTTGTAGTAGAATCCGGCAGGGAAAAAGCGCCACAGCCGGTCGGTAATGCTGCCGACATCACGCTCCAACGAAGGCGTGCGGTTCTGACTCTCCGCGCGCAGCCCGTGATAAAGCTCAACCTGCGTGGCCCGCAGATTGGGCGTGTAATGCCCCTCGTCACGCCCGACGCCCACTAACGCGTTCGGCTCCTCCGCACCCGCCGAAACAATGCCGCGCGGGCGGTGATATTTGAAGCTGCGCCCAACCAGATGCACCCCGTTAGCCAGCAACGCCGAGGCCAGCGTATCGCCGGCATGGCCGGTCATGGCCTTGCCATCGAAGGTGAACGGAACCGTCACGCGCCGGTCGATCAGCCCACCGGTGGCGAGGCGATACTTTTGTGTCATGCCGGCGCCTCACCGATCTTGTAGGTCTGCTCGAAAAAATCCGTCACGGTATTGCGCCGCGCGTTGAAAAACCGCCCGCACCCATGCGCGTGCCGCCACCGCTCGGCATAACTGCCGCGCGCATTGCTCCGCTGGTACAAAAACGCGGTCCACTCCGCATCGGTGGCACTCGCCGGCGCGCGCACCACATGCGCCTCACCGCCATAGGAGAACTCGATTTCAGGACGCTCGCCGCAATAAGGGCAGGAAATCACTAACATCTTAAATCTCCTTGTCAGTGCGCGACAGCGGCAGCCGCCGCCTCGTCGATCAATCGCCCGGCGCCGAACCGCTCAAGGTTGAACGGCGCATTGATCTTGTGCGGCTCGTCCTTCGCCATGGTGTAGGCGAACAAATCGGCCGAGCCCGGCGTCGCCTTGAACCCGCCGGTGCCCCAGCCGCAATTCACATACAGGCCCGGCACCTCGGTCTTGGCGATGATCGGCGAACGATCCGGCGTGACATCGACAATACCGCCCCAGTTGCGCAGCATCCGCATCCGCCGGAACATCGGAAACAATTCACAGATCGCTTCGAGCGTGTGCGATGAAATATGCAAAGCCCCGCGCTGACTATACGAAATATACGCATCCGTCCCCGCGCCGATCACCAGCTCGCCCTTGTCGGACTGGCTGATATAGGCGTGGATCGTGTTCGACATCACGACGCACGGAAAAATCGGCTTGATCGGCTCGGACACCAGCGCCTGCAACGGATAACTCTCGAGCGGCATCCGCTGCCCCGCCATCGCCATCAGCACCGATGTATTGCCCGCCGCGACAATCCCCAACCGCCGCGTCGCAATCGCACCCCGGCTGGTCTGCACCCCGCTGACCCGACCGCTCGCATCACGATCGATCCCGGTGACCTCGCAATTCTGAATGATGTCGACCCCGAGCGCATCCGCCGCCCGCGCATAGCCCCACGCCACCGCATCATGCCGCGCCGTACCCGCACGCCGCTGCAACGCCGCCCCCGTCACCGCATGACGCATCCCCGGCGCAATGTTCAGCGGCGGGCAGAACGATTTCGCCTGATCGGGCGATAACCACTCGTTATCGACGCCGTTCAACCGGTTCGCATGCACATGCCGCTTGAACACCTGCTCGTCATGCACGTTATGCGACAGCATCATCACGCCGCGCTGCGAGAACATGACGTTATAATTCAAATCCGCCGACAACCCCTCCCACAACTTCACGGAATGGTCGTAAAGCGCGGCACTCTCGTCGAACAGATAATTCGAACGAATGATCGTGGTGTTGCGCCCGGTATTGCCGCCGCCGATCCAGCCCTTTTCCAGCACCGCGATGTTGCGCAGCCCGTGCTTCTTCGCGAGATAATACGCCGTGCCAAGGCCGTGACCGCCGCCACCGACGATAATGGCCTCATAGGCCGGTTTGGGTGCTGCATCACGCCATTGGCGGTCCCAGCCTTTCTGGCCGGATAACGCCTCTTTCGCCAAGGTAAAGGCTGAGAATTTCTGCATATCAAGGCTCCAAGTTAAGGCCAGGGCTCTGCCCTGGACCCGTCGTGCGCAGCACGCTTACGCGTGACGGGGCCTTAGGCCCCAGACCCCATTAGTTAAGGCACAAGCCTACACGGTCTACGCGCACTCACTCGGCACAAGACTTGTATAATTCCGTCATCGCTGCGCGACTGCCCAATTCTTCGCCGTGTAGAACGGCGCATTGCTCGGCGGCAGCAACGCCACACCCCGGATATGATCCGCCGCCTTCTCCCCGATCATGATGGTCGGCGCGTTCAAATTCCCCGTCGTCACCCGCGGCATGATCGAACTGTCCGCCACCCGCAGCCCCTCCACCCCGATCACCCTGGTGTCCGGTGCCACCACCGCCATCGGGTCGTCCACCGCGCCCATCTTGCACGTGCCACACGGATGATACGCACTCTCGACACTCTTGCTGATATACGCATCAATCTCGGCATCACTCACCACGCCGCTGCCAGGCGCAATCTCGCGCCCCCGGAACGGCGCGAACGCATCTTGCGCAAAAATCTCGCGCGTCAGCCGCACACAGGCGCGCATATCCACCCAATCCTCCGGATCGCTCATGTAGTTGAACACGATCGACGGCGCCGCCGCCGGATCAGCCCCGCGCAACCGCACCCAGCCCCGGCTGCGCGACCGCATCGGGCCGACATGCGCCTGAAACCCATGCTCGGACGCGATCCCCTTGCCATCATACCGCACCGCGAGCGGCAGGAAATGATATTGAATATCCGGATAATCGATCCCCGCGCGCGAGCGAATAAACCCGCAGCTCTCGAAATGATTGGTAGCCCCCAAACCATCGCGCAACGCCAGCCAGCGCATGCCGATCAACGCCTTCGCCAGCGGATTCATCTTCGAATACAATGTAATCGGCCGGGTGCAGGCATACTGGAAGTAAAACTCCAGATGATCCTGCAAATTCTCGCCCACACCGGGCCGATCCGCGACCACGCCGATGCCGTGCGCCCGCAATTCATCCGCCGGGCCAACCCCCGACAACTTCAACAGCTTCGGCGAATTGATCGCACCCGCGGCAAGAATAACCTCCCGCCGCGCACGCACCACCACATCCTGGCCCCTCCTGCGATACGCCACCCCCACCGCGCGCCCGCCCTCGAACACCACCCGCGAAACCAGCGTTTGCGCCTCGATCGAAAGATTCGCCCGCCCCCGCGCCGGCCGCAAATAGGCATTCGCCGCACTCCACCGCCGGCCGCGATGAACCGTCATGTCCATCCGGCCAAACCCCTCCTGCTGATACCCGTTGACATCCTCCGTCACCGGATAGCCCGCCTGGCGCCCGGCTTCGATGAAGGCCTGGTATAGCGGATTGCGCAGCGGCCCATATTTCGTGTGCAACGGCCCCTCACCACCCCGCCACGCATCACCCCCCTCATCACGCGTCTCGGCACGCTTGAAATACGGCAACACATTCCGATACGCCCAGCCCCGCGCGCCCATCTCCTCCCACCGGTCGAAATCCAGCGGATTGCCGCGAATATAAACCAACCCGTTGATCGAAGACGATCCGCCCAACACCTTGCCGCGCGGCGTATGCATCCGCCGGCCCCCCAAATGCGGCTCCGGCTCGCTGTGATAACCCCAATCATACTTCGGCATGTTCATCGGCATCGATAACGCACTCGGCATCTGTATCAACACCGATCGATCCGACCCGCCATACTCCAACAATAAAACCGAAACCCCGGCATCCTCCGATAACCGCGCCGCTAACACACACCCCGCGGAGCCCGCTCCGACAACGACGTAATCATACTCGGTCATGGGGTTGGTGCCTTTCGGGAGGAAGGCCAGGGGCTCTGCCCCTGGACCCCGTTAAAGGCGGAGCCTTTAAAATCCATTAGTTTTAGGCAAGGGGAGGGCGACCCAGGCCAGATCGACGAAACTAGCGGGTTCTAAGGGCTCCGCCCTTAGTGGGGGGTTCGGGGGGCAAAGCCCCCTGATCTTCCTTCCGTAAGCCATCAAAACCCCAAAACCGGTGTGAGTGCGACGTAGACGGATTTGGTCTCGGTGTAGGCGTCGAGTGCGGTGCGGCTGTTTTCGCGGCCGTAGCCGGATTGTTTCATGCCGCCGAACGGCAGTTCGACCGGGGTGATGTTGTATTGGTTGATCCAGCAGGTGCCGGCTTTGAGTTGGGCGATCATGGTATGGGCGCGGGCGAGGGTGGTGGTGAACACGGCGGCGGACAGGCCGTATTGGGTTGCGTTGGCGCGGGTGATGGCTTCGGCATCGGTATCGAAGGGGAATACCGCCATCACGGGGCCGAAGATTTCCTCTTGGGCGATGCTCATGCCATCGGTGCAATCGGCAAAGATGGTGGGTTCGACGAAGCTGCCTTGGGCGAGGGCGCCGGTGGTGCATCGGTTGCCGCCGGCAGCGAGGCGGGCGCCGGCGGCTTTGCCGGCTTCGATGTGGGCCAGGACTTTTTCCATGTGCTCCGGCGAGATCAGGGCGCCGATCTGCGTGGCGGGATCGAGCGGATCGCCGATGGTGAGGGTGCGGGTTTTCGCCATGAGAGCGTCGAGAAACCGGTCGTAGATGCTGCGATGGACGAATACGCGGGTGCCGTTCGAGCAGATTTCACCGGCGGAGTAGAAATTGCCGAGCATGGCGGCGTTGACCGCACTTTCGATATCGGCGTCGTCGCAGATGATGATGGGGGATTTGCCGCCGAGTTCGAGCGTGACGCGCTTGAGGCTGGCGGCGGCGAGGGCAGCGACGGCTTTGCCGGTCGCGACCGATCCGGTGAGCGAGATTTTGCCGATGCCGGGATGCTCGACGAGGTGCCGGCCGGTTTCACCGAGACCGTTGACCACGTTGAACAGCCCATCCGGCAAGCCGGCCTGTTGGAAAATGCGCGCGAGTTCCAGCGCGGTGAGCGGGGTTTGCGGCGCGGGTTTGAAAATTACCGCATTGCCGCAGACCAGCGCGGGGGCGGCTTTCCAGCACGCGATTTGCAGCGGGTAGTTCCATGCGCCGATCGCGGCGACCACGCCGATCGGCTCGCGCCTGGTGTAGCCGAACGCGGTCGGGCCGAGATCGATCGCTTCGCCGGCGATGGTACCGGCCAGCCCGCCGAAATATTCGAGGCATTCGGCGCCAGAAATCACATCGACCGCGATGGTTTCGCTGATCGGGCGGCCGGTATCCTGGGATTCCAGGCGCGCGAGGGCGGGCAGGTTTTCGCGCAGCAACGCAGCGGCGCGCAGCAGAATCCGCCCGCGCGCGGCGGCGGGCGTTGCCGCCCAGTCGCGCTGGGCGGCGGTGGCGGCGGCGACCGCGGCATCGATCGTGGCGGCATCCGCGATGTCGAGTGTCGCGAGCAGCGCGCCGGTCGCCGGGTTGCGATCCTCGAAACTCGCAAGGCTGTTCGCGGACCAGTCTTGTCCGGCGATGAAATTGGGGCGCGATATCATGCTGGGCGTAGCCTTGTGGGTCAGTTGGTGGCGGCGGTGTTGTCGCGGTAATCGGCGCGGCCGGCCTGGGTCAGCGCATCGAGAATCTCGGTGGTGCCGATGCAACCGACGATGCGGCCGTTATCGTCCACCAGCACCGGGCGGGTGGTCTGCTGGCGGATTTCCACGATGTCCTTGAGCAGATGCTGGCCGGTGACGATGCCGGTACTGCCTTGCGGGCAGCGCACCCCGGCTTGCGGCCGATGGAACGGCGCCGCCGCGCCATCGCGGTGCAGCGCGATCAACTGGCCGCTATTGTCGAGATGCAGCGCGTAATCCTGATTGTCGTTGAAATGATGCGCGCCATCCGGCGCCCGCAACGCCCCGATCGGGCGCATCAACGAGGCGGCGCGGATCGCGGTGAGCGGGTTCATATGCGCAACGAATTCCGCGACGTAATCGGTCGCCGGGCGCAGCACGATGTCTTCGGGCTTGCCGACCTGGATCACCCGCCCGTCCTTCATGATCGCGATCCGGTTGCCGATTTTCAGCGCCTCGTCGAGATCGTGGGTAACGAAAATGATGGTCTTCTGCACGGTGCGTTGCAGTTGCAGCAACTCGTCCTGCAATTTGTTGCGGATCAGCGGATCGAGGGCGGAAAACGGTTCGTCCATCAGCAGAATGTCGGGGTTGGTGACCAGCGCGCGCGCCAGGCCGACGCGCTGCTGCATCCCGCCCGACAACTCGCTCGCGTGCTTGTCCGCCCATTGCAGCAGGCCGACGCGATCGAGCCATTGATCGACGCTGGCGCGCATTTCCGCGGGTTTCATCTTGCGCAGTTCGAGGCCGAGTTCCACATTGCGGCGCACCGTGCGCCAGGGCAGCAACGCGAATTGCTGAAACACCATGGAAACCGCCTGGTTGCGCAGGCGGCGCAAGGTGGCGGGCGGCGGGTTGCTCATATCGACCAATTCCTCGCCGTGGCGGATGGTGATGCGACCGCGGCTGATCGTGTTCAGCCCGTTCAGCGCGCGCAGCACCGTGGTCTTGCCCGAGCCGGACAGGCCCATCAGCACGAAAATCTCGCCCTGTTCGACCTCCAGATTGACGTCCGCCGCGCCGACCACGATGCCGGTCGAGCCGATGATGTCGTTGCGGGTCTTGCCGGCGTCGAGTTCGGCGAGCGCGGTTTGCATCCGCGTGCGCGACCCGCGGTCGGCGCTGCCGGGGAACAGGATATCGACGGCCTCGAACTTCGCGGCGAAACTCATGCGCTGGTGCTTTCCTGGCTCGGCCGGAACACCCGGTCGAGAATGACCGCGACGATCACGATGGCGAGACCCGAGGTGAATCCCTTGCCGATTTGCACGGTCTCCATCGCCTCGACCACCGGCTCACCCAGGCCGCCGGCGCCGACCAATGCTGCGATCACCACCATCGACAGGCTCAGCATGATCACCTGGGTCAGCCCGGCCAGAATGGTCGGCAGCGCGGCGGGGATTTCCACTTTCCAGAGCAGTTCGGTCGGACTCGCGCCGAACGCCTGACCGGCTTCGATCAACGGGCGCGGCACGTTGCTGATGCCGATATAGGTCAGGCGGATCGGCGTGGGCACGACGAAAACGATGGCGGAGATCAGACCCGGCACGCTGCCGAGGCCGAACAGCACCAGCGTCGGGATCAGGTACACGAAGGTCGGCAGCGTCTGCATCATATCAAGCACCGGGCGCAGCACGCGGTACAGCGCCGGCCGGTGCGCGGCGGCGATGCCAATGGGAACGCCGATCGCCATGCAGGCGAGCGTGGCATACACGATCAGCGAAATTGTCTCCAGCGTGCGATCCCAATAGCCCTGGTTCAGAATGAACAGCAGGGCCAGGAAAACGAACAGCGCCATCCGCCAGGATTTTTTGAAAACATAGGTGAGTGCCGCAAAAATCACGATCAGCAGCAGGGCAGGGACCGCGTGCAGAATGTTGGTCGTGCCATCGAGCAGGAAGCCCAGCACGTTGGACAGACCGTCGAAAAAACCCTGGAAATTATTTTTGACGAAATTGACGAAATCGGTCGACCAGGTGCCGACCGGTATCGCGTGGTCGGTAATCCAGGTCTCGGGATGGGTCAGAAGGGTCACGATGATCTCTCCCGCATGGGCCCGTGTCGATTGCTGGCGCGCAATGCCCGCTCTGGCCGATCGGTGCCAGGGCAGGCGGTGCGCGGCAAGGGTGTTGTCAGCTCGCCTTGAGCTTGCTCATCACGGCGGGCGCGCCCGGCTTGCCATCGGTGGTGGTGACACCGGCCAGGGTGGATTTCACCCAGTCCGGATGCGCGAGCAGCCAGGCCGCGGCGACCGCGTTGGCGTCCTTATGTTTCACCTGCACATCGTACATCATCGCGTTTTCGTCGTTGATGGTGAGTTTGAAATGATGCAGCAGGGTGCCGACATTCGGGCATTCCTTGGCGTAGCCGTATTTGGTGTTGATATAAATGGTCGCCTTGCCTTCGTCCGGGCCGAAATAATCATGCCCACCGGAGAGGTAGTCGATATGGAACTGCACGTTCATCGGCTCCGGTTCCCAGCCGAGGAACACGATCGCCTGTTTTTTCGGATATTTGCGCGATACCTCCGAAAGCATGCCCGCTTCGCTCGACTGCACCAGATGGAACTTGCCGAGACCAAATTTATTCGCCTTGATCATGGCGAGGATGTGCTGATTGCCGTCGTTGCCGGGCTCGATGCCATAAATCTTGTAGTCGAGCTGCTTGCCGTATTTCGCGATGTCGGCAAAGCTGGTGAGGCCCTGTTTGTAGAGATAATGCGGCACCACCAGCGTGTATTTCGCATCGGTCAGGTCAGGGCCAATCACCTGCATCGCTTTCTGCTTGATGTAGGGTTCCGTCGTCTTGTCCTGCGAAGGTGTCCAATTGTCGAGAAAGACGTCGATCTTCTTGTCCTGCATGCCGGCGTACATGACCTGCAGCGAATAGAGATTGGTCTTGACCGTGTAACCCAGATCTTGGGCGACATCGGTGAACACCGCGTTCTGCACGGCATTATCGGTCCAGCCGATGTTTGCCATGGTGATGGTCTTGCACGAAGCCGGCTCCGCGGCGCGCGCGATGCCGAGCCCGAGCGATGCCGTTGCCATGATCGACGCAAAAGCCGTGATGACTGTTAGATTTTTCAATTTAGCCTCCTGGATGCACAGATTCTCGTAACCAATCCGCGCTGGTTTTCTGTCCCTGGAACGCCGCAATCTGTGTGCGGTCGCCGTAATGCTAAGCATCATGTTGCACCCGACGGCGTCTTGCATGCAAGCGACATCGCCCTTGCATCCGCCCATCTTGCACCTAATGGGGCAGGCCGGTCGACCAAAAATTGACGATAGCGACCCCGGCATAAAACAGAACCGTCAGCACACCGGCCACCGGCTGGGTGAAGCCGCGCGACGCCTTCAGGAACGAGGTGCCGGCGACTTCGAACAGGATCGCGATGGCGAGGAGGATGTAGGGGGATGGCATCGGGGGGCGACTCTCAGGGAGGTCAATGAGGGAAAGGGACGATAAGCACTTCTTTTTTTGAAAAAAAAGAAGCAAAAAAACGTCTACTCGCGCGTCCCGTGCCGTTGCGGCGCCCGAAGCCCAGTTCAAAAAAGTTTTTTGCTTCTTTTTTTCAAAAAAGAAGCGCTTCCCTTCCCTGCGCCGCCGCCCGCAGAAAGACATGGGCTTATGCACAAATGCAATTTGCCTCATCGCGCCGCGCAATCCTAACGTGCGCGTGATCTTGGAGGCTCCTGATGCTCGACCAGCAGACGATCAACGCGCAGATCGGTGATCTATTGGCCACCCGCCGGCCGGGGCATAGTCTGCCCGGGGCGTTCTACCACGATCCGGCGATTTTCGATTTCGACCTGCGCGAGATTTTTGGCCAGGCGTGGCTGATGGTCGGCTTCGAGGTCGAGGTTGCGGCGCCGGGCGCCTATCTGGCGATCACGATCGGCCGCAGCCCGGTGGTGGTGTTGCGCGGGCAGGATGGCGTGTTGCGCGGGTTTTTCAATTCGTGCCGGCATCGGGGCGCGCAGATCCTGCCGGATGGGTGCGGCACCGCCGAGCGGCTGATGTGCCCGTATCATCAATGGATGTATGATGATCGCGGCGCGCTGCGCGGGGCCGGGCGGATGCCGCGCGATTTCGATAAATCCCAGCATGGCCTGAAACCCATTCACGTCCGCACCGTGGCCGGCACGGTTTATGTGTGTCTCGCCGAGCAGGCGCCGGATTTCACCGCGTTTCACGATGCGCTGGCCCCGATGCTGGCGCCGCACGATATGCTGAACGCCAAGGTCGCCGCCCAGGCGACGCTCGTGGAGCGCGGCAACTGGAAGCTGGTGATGGAAAACGCGCGCGAGTGCTATCATTGCGCGGCGCGCCATCCGCAATTATCGGTCTCGTTCCCGACCGATGCGCGGGGCAATTTTCTGAGCTCCGAGCGGGTCGATATCCTGGATTTCAAGCAGCGGATGGAGGCGATGGGCCTGCCGAGCGCGCCGGTCGAGGGCGCTTGGTGGCAGGCCTCGCGCTTTGCGCTGCGCGAGGGCAACGAGTCGATCACGATCGATGGCAAGCCCTGTGTGAAAAAGCCGATGTGCAGCGTCAACGGCGGCGATGTCGGGTCGATGCGCTGGGCGCTGGAGCCGCATAGTTTCTGTCATGCGCTGGGCGATTTCGTGTTCATGTTCATCGCCCTGCCGGTCGCCCCCGAGGAGACCATCGTGATGGCGAAATGGCTGGTGCACAAGGATGCGCAGGAAGGGATCGACTACACGGTCGATGATCTGACCACCGTGTGGAACGAGACCAATTTGCAGGACCGCGATCTGGTCGAGAACAACCAGCGCGGGGTGAATTCGTTGGGATATACGCCAGGACCCTACAGCGAGAGTTCGGAATCGCTCGCGATCCGCTTCGTCGATTGGTATGCCAACCGGGTGGCTTCGGTGGTGCCGCAACCGGCGCCGATGCGCCGGCCCGCCCTGGTCGGGCTCTGACATGGCCGATCTGCCGCTCGGCGCCGATCGGGATCACCAGGCCTGGCACCCGGAAACCATTGCGGTCGGGCATGGTTATCATCCGGCCGAGCATCACGGTTCGGCGAAACCGCCGGTCTATCTGACCTCGACCTTCGTGTATCGCGATTCGATGCACGCGAAGACCGCGCATGAGGGCTATATCGCCGGCCGCGCGCCGCAGTCCGGCGCGGATGAGGGCTATATCTACGCCCGGCTCGATCATCCGAACATGCAGATGCTGCAGGACCGGATGGCCGCACTCGACCGTGCCGAGGCGTGTGCGGTGTTCAATTCCGGCATGGCGGCGATTTCGACCACGCTGCTGTCGCTGGTGCGGCCGGGCGAAAGCGTGGTGCACACCAGCCCGCTGTATGGCGGCACCGATGGGTTGCTGAACAATCTGATGGCACCCGCGCACGGGGTAAAGCCGGTCGCGATCGCGGATGCGGTGGATGAGGCTTCGATCACCGGCGCGGTCGATCAGGCGCTGGCACATGGACGGCTCGGGGTGATCTGGGTCGAGACACCGTCGAACCCGCTGGCCGGGATTGCCGATATCGCGCTGATCGCGCGGATTGCCCGGCGGCTGGAATTGCAGCAGGGCAGCCGGCCGCTGGTGGTGGTCGATAACACGTTCATGGGGCCGCTGCTGCAAAACCCGCTCGAACAGGGGGCGGATCTGTGCATGACCTCGCTGACCAAATACGCGAGCGGGCATAGTGATCTGTTGGGCGGCAGCGTATCCGGCCGGTTCGCGCTGATCGACCCGTTGCGGAAAATGCGCACGGTGATGGGCACGCATCTCGATCCGCATGGCTGCTGGCTGCTGCTGCGCTCGCTGGAAACCATGGGGCTGCGCACCGAACGGGCGTGCCGCAACGCGGCGGCGGTGGCGCGGTTTTTGCGCGATCATCCGAAAGTGGCGCGCGTGACCTACGCCGGGTTTCTGCCGGAGGGCAGTGCGGCGCGCGCGACGTTCGAGCGGCAATGCGCGGGTGCGGGTTCGACCTTCGTGTTCGACATCAAGGGCGGCGAGGCCGAGGCGTTCCGGATGCTCGATGCGCTGAAACTGCTGCGCCTCGCGGTCAGCCTGGGCGGCACGGAGACGCTGATCTGCCACTCGGCGACGACGACGCATTTTTCGGTGCCGAAGGCCCGGCGCGAGGCTTCGGGCGTGACCGATGCGACCATTCGGCTCTCGGTCGGGATCGAGCATGAGGCGGATATTATCGGTGATCTGGCACAAGCGCTGGAAAGGATCTGAGCGATGGATGGTGTGACGCGGCAGGCGTATCCGGTCGATCCGAAATCCGCGGTGGGCAAGCTGGCGCGACCGGCGCAATTCGTGGATGTGCTGGTGGTCGGCGCCGGCCCGGCGGGCATCGCGGCCGCGCTGGCGGCGGCGGGTGAGGGCCGTTCGGTCATGCTGGTCGATGAGCATCCGGTCAGTGCGGCGCTGGCCGGGCTCGATGTGCCCTATCTGTTTGGCGGCCGGGCAACACCGGCGTTGGGCAATCAGGCGCGGATGATCGAACAGGTCGCCGGCGCCATGCCGGGCCTGGAGTATGCGTTCGAGGCGGGGATCGAGGTGGCGCTCAATACCAGCATTTGGGGCATGTGGGTCGCGGGGCCGGGCTTGCAGGTGCTGCCGTGCGCGGTGGCGGGGCTTGCGACCGAGGATCGGTCCTGGCTGTGCGGCTTCGGCCGCGCGGTGATCGCGACCGGCGCGCGCGATCTGGTGCTGTCCTTCGCGGGGTCGGACCAGCCGGGCGTGGTCGGCGCGCAGGGGCTGCACGCGCTGCTGACGCGCTATGACGCCTTCGCCGGCCGCGTGGTGAGCATTCTGGGATCGGGCCGGCTGGCGCTGGAGACCGCGCTGCTCGCGCTCGACAAGGGTTTGACGGTTGCCGCCCTGATCGAGGTGCGCGATGCGCCGCAGGGTCCGGCCGATCTGGTGGCCGAAGTCGCGGCGCGCGGGGTTGCAATTCGCTGCGGCGCCGTGCCGTTGATGGCAGAGACCAATGTGGATGGCGTGGTGGCGCTGCGGATCATTCCGGTGGCGGGCGGCACGGTCGAGCGGATTGCGTGCGATACCGTATGCTTGGCACTCGGCCTGGTGCCGCAGATCGAACTGCTCGATACGCTGGGGGCGGCGGTTACGCTCGACCGCGATCGGGGCGGCTACGTGCCGGTGTGCGATGCAACGGGCCAGACCTCGATCGAAGCGATCAGCGTGGCGGGGGATTGCGCCGGCGTGGCCGAGCCCGGCGGGCTCGATTACCGCATGGCGTGGATGCGCGCGCTGCTCGATACCGGCGGCAACGACGCGTTGGCCTGCACCTGCGAGGAAGTAACCCGCGGCGATGTGTTCGCGCTGCATCAGCCACGCTATCTCGGCCCGGAATCCGAGGCGATGGCGGCGCGCGACCTGGCCGGGCTGCTGGCCGATGGGCCGCCGGATCACGACCAGATGAAGCGGCTGACCCGGGTTTCGATGGGGCCATGCCAGGGGCGGCGCGCGCGCCGGTGCGCCCGCTGAGCCTGGCGGCCCTCGCGGCACCCGATGACGAAGCCGGGCGGGACGGCTGGGATGTGTGGTTCGGCATCGTCGCGCAATGGGTGCCCTATGATGAAATCGGCACGCCGCGCGAGGCCGAATACATCGCCGGGGACATGCATCTATGAGCCAGACACGGGAGAGCGGTGCCGCGGTCGTCATCATCGGCGCGGGCGTGACCGGGCTGAGTGCCGCCTGGTGGTTGGCGCGCGACGGGGTGGATGTGCTGGTGCTCGACAAGGGCGTGATCGGCTACGAAGCCTCGAGCCGCAACGGCGGTGGTGCGACCCATTATCAGAGCCCGCTGTTCCACGAGGAACAACGGCTGTGGCCGCTGATGGATGAACTGCTCGGTTATCCGACCGAACACCGGCCGGAGCGCATCGTGATCGCGATGAACGAGGCGCAGATGGCGCGCTACCAGCGGATGCAGGGGATTCTGGCCGGGCTCGGTTATCGGGCCGACCTGCTCGATCCGCAGCAAGTGCGCGATGCGGTGCCGCTGGCGGGCGATCAGCATATCGGCGGCGTGCATATCCGCACCGGCGGGCAGGCCAATCCGCAGCGCACGGTGCAGGCCTATGCCTGGGCGGCGCAGGACCACGGCGCGCGGATCATGCAGCATACGCCGGTGCTGGGCATAGAAATGGCGCATGGCCGCGCCATCGGCGTGCGGACGCGGGATGGCCTGATCGGATGCGATCAGCTGATCGTTGCGGCGGGGCCGCAATCGGGCACGCTGCTGCGCGGCATCGGGATCGACCTGCCGGTGGCACCCGCGCGGGCGGAAATGATCGTGACCGAGGCGCTGCCGCTGATGCCGTACGGCGGCGTCGACGGCAACGGTCTCTACGGGCGGCAGACGCTGCGCGGCAACCTTGCCTACGGCGGCGGCTGGCACGAGTGGATGGACGAATTGCCGCTGCACGGCGCGCTGCCCCGGCCCTCGACCCCGGTGCTGCAACAGATCGCACTCCGCATCGCGCAGATGCTGCCCAAGGCGGCACACGCAAGGATGATCCGCTCCTGGGCCGGCATCATTGAAAACACGCCGGACGGCCGGCCCGTGCTCGACCGGCCCGCCAACCCCGGCAACGTGACGGTGGCCACCATGTCGAGCGTCGGCTTCGGCCTATCGCCCGCGACCGGGCACGCGCTGCGGGACCTGGTGATCGACGGACGATGCTCGTTCGCCGATATCGATAAATTATCGCTGCGGCGGTTCGACGGGCTGGACCCGGATTGGCGGCGCATCCAAGGCTGGGTCACCCCGGCGACACACCAAGCCAGTGTCCCGGTATGAGTGCGGGAAAAATTCTTGTGGTCGGTGGTGGCATTGCCGGGCTGAGCGCGGCCTGGGGCTTGGTGCGGCGTGGGTTTGCGGTGGAGTTGTTTGAGCAGGGGGCGCTGCCGTATCCCAAGGCGTCGTCTTATGATGAGCATCGGATCATTCGCCATGCGTACGGCGATATGGAGGGTTATGCGTATCTGATGCCCGAGGCGTTTCGGGTCTGGACTGCGTTGTGGGCGGCTTTGGGGGTCTGCCATTACGATGCGATGCCGGCGGTTTATCTGATGCGCGGTGAGAGCGACTGGTACGAGACGACCAAGCGCTCGATGGGCCGGATGGGTGTGGCGTGCACCGATATTTCGATCGATGCGGCGATGGCGCGGTATCCGATGGTCAATCCCGAGGGCGTCACCCGTGTGGTGCAGACCGATGGCGCGGGGATGTTGTATCCGATTCGTATTTTGACCGACATGGTCAAGCTGATTGCGGGGCTGGGTGTGGTGCTGCACCCGAATTCGCTGGTGGAATCGGTTGATCTGGAAGCCGGGACGGTGCGGACCGCGGCGGGCATTACCCAGGGCGATGCGGTGGTGGTGACGGCCGGGGCCTGGGTGAACCGGTTGATCCCGTCCACCATCGGGGTTGCGGTGCCGTCGCGCCAGGCGGTGATGTTTCTGGCGCCGCCGCCGGCGCTGGTTGGTGCGTGGCAGGCGGCGCCGGTGTTGATCGATATCGGGCCGGACAGCGGCACCTATACCCTGCCGCCGCGCGCCGGAACCCGGCTGAAAATCGGTGATCATCAGTTCACCCGCCAGGGCGATCCCGATGAGGACCGCACCGGCACCGATGCCGATGTGGAACGCCTGACCGCGGCGGCGCGGCGCGCCTGGCTCGATTTCGACGCCTATACGGTGCTGGAGCGTAAGGCATGTTTTTATACCGTGACGGCTGATGAACGATTCCTGGTGCGGCGGGAACGATGCCGACACATTGGCGATTTGGGCGGCCGGCCGGGCCGGTTGATACCGGAGGCCACACCGGCAAGCTTTGGCACAACCTGCCTTACGGGGCGGGGGGGCGGGCGCAGTGTTCGATCATCCAGCTGCGGAAGAGGGCGACGACGGGGTCGGCGAGGTCTTCGGGGCGGAGGATGAGGAAGTAGCCGTAGCCTTCGTCGATGATGGCGTCGTAGGGCATGACGAGGCGGCCGGCGGCGAGTTCCGGGGCGAACAGGTTGAGGTCGGTGAGGGCAACGCCGGTGCCGGCGATGGCGTAGCTGGCGGCGTAGCTGGCGGTATCGAAGGCGAGGCCGCGGTCGGTGTTGACGTCGAGTTTGAGTTGCTGGACGTAGCTGGCCCATTTGATGCCGCGGGCCTGGCCTTCGAGTTTGACGTGCAGAAGCTCGTTGTCGCGCAGGAATTGTTCGAGGGATTTGCCTTGATGGGCTTCGGCGATTTCGGGGGCGCAGACGGGTGCGAGGTTGATCATCCAGAGCAGGTCGGTGACGGTCTGGCTGACCTGGGGGCGGTCGTAGACCACGGCGACGTCGGGTTCTTCCTTGGGCATGCCGGTGCCGTTGGAGGAGAAGACGTCGATCAGGATGTCCGGGTATTCGCGGTGGAAGTATTTCAGGGCCGGGATGGCGATTTGCTGGAGGAAGCTGGGCGGCATGTGGACCCGCAGCGTGCGCTGGTGGCTGGCGCGGCCGCGGTTGCGGATAATCTCGTTCATTTCGCGCTCGATGGCATCGAACGAGCGGCTGATGGCCGGCAGGAGCGCCTGACCCGAGGCGGTGAGTTCGAGCCCGTGGGGGCGGCGGATGAGCAAGGGTGAGCCGAGCAGGGATTCCAGGGTTTGGACATGGCGGCTCAGGGCGCTTTGGGAGACGTTGAGCGCCTGACCGCCGGCGGTGAAGCTGAGGTGACGACCCACCGCCTCGAAGGCGCGCAGGGCGTTGAGGGGAATCCAGCTGCGGTTGATGATGGGTTTGGCGGCCATTTTGGCGAGTTTTGTCGGGGTTGGGGGCGATGGCAAGGGGTGGGGGTGATGGGATGGCTCATCGGCGCATTTCTGATGCTGGAAGACTGTCGTTAATTACGATATTGCAACGAAATAGGCGCGCAAAATCATGGACCTTTGCGCCACATTTTTTTCACATTGAAGGAGGGGATGAACGGCTGGTGCCAGGGTGGCACGGGCGGTGGGGGTGGGCCGAGGATATCGCGGAGTTGTTCGGGCGTGAAGTCGATGCTGCCGTCGGGGTTGATTTTGTATTGGTCCATGAAGCTGGGCTGGCGCTTTGGTTTGCGGGTGCGCTTGGGCCGGGGCTTGGTTGATTTGGGGCGTTTGATGCTGGCTGGGTAGCGCAGGCCGAGCATGGTGTGGAGCGGGCGGAGGATGCGGCCGAGGC
>NZ_NCJX01000104.1:0-9155 GCF_002282635.1 Acidiphilium sp. 34-64-41
CATAGGCGTATCGCTCCTTCAAGAGGTTCAGGCAGGCTTCCACCCGCCTCGATACGCCACCTTTCTCACGAAGCCATCACCCAATTCCGGCCATAGCTCCAGGTGAAAGTAGCCAAGGATACAGCAAGCGGATGCTGGCAATCACACCGACAGCACCATCGCGATCCTGGATGCCAACCGGGTGAACATCGGCGCCAACCAGATGGCCGAGCGTATCGGTGATGGAACCTACAGAAAACTGCCATTACAATCCGCGGGCGGCTCTCATTCAGATTGTCCTTCGGGGCGGGCATTACAGACCGACGACGTCATTTCGGCGGTGGTGCGCACACCCAAAGCATTCAGCTCATTGCGCCACGTGCGGCCACAGGCCAGACCAACTCGACACGCTTGCCGCGCAATCCCACATACCAATCGTATCGATCCACCGTCGGATCACAATGCCCGGGGATCAGCCGCAACCGCTCGCCGATTGCTAACTTGTCCGCAGAGGCGTCCAACGTCAGCGTGCCGTGCTCGTCGGAGGGGCCGGTGTATTCGATCCCCGGCCGGCCGCTGACCAACGGCATGCCACTGTCCACCGCAATGCCCTTGTGGCCGCAATCGACCACAGCCTTGCGAGACTGCGCGCTCATCACCGCGCTCAATACGAACAAAGACTGGCGGAAATCCGGCCGCGGCTCGTTACGGCCATAATCGGCATCCATGAAGATGTAAGAGCCGGCCTGAATCTCGTTGTAGACGCCGCTCGCCGCCTCGAATTCAAACGTGCCGGTGCCGGCCCCACCAACGATCGCTGCTTCAAGCCCGACCGCCCGCAGCCCATCGAGGGTCCGCGAAACCGCCGCGACCGCGGCGGCGACGGCCGCCTGGCGCTCCGGCTGGGTGCGGTAGTGTTGGGCGCTGCCGTGATAGGCCTGCAGCCCGCCGAAAATAAGGTGCCGGCTTGCGGCGATACGGCGGGCGAGATTGACCACCGGGTCGCCCGGCGGAAGGCCGCAGCGTCGAGAGCCGACGTCGACTTCCACCAGCACGCTGAGTCGCGTACCCGCAGCCCCGGCTGCCACCTCCAAAAGCGGCAACGCAGCAAAGTTGTCGGTGCAGACGGCCACTTTGGCAATCCGGGTCAGAGCCACCAGCCGGGCAAGCTTCAGCGGCGATACGATCTCGTTTGACACCAGGATATCGGCAGCGCCGCCCCAAGCCAGAATTTCAGCTTCGCTCACTTTCTGGACGCATTGGCCGACCGCGCCCCGGGCTATCTGCCAACGGGCGATCACTGGGGATTTGTGCGTCTTGGCATGGGCGCGCAGGCCAACGCCTTTCGCGGCGCAGAACGCGGCCATATGGTCCATGTTGGCTTCGAGCGCGTCGAGATCGACGATCAGCGCCGGCGTGTCTATTTCGTCCTCGTGCATGCCGGGTTCGGCCGGAGGTCTTTGCAGCATGCTCATCCCTTTCTTTTTTGTGCCTGTCAGTTTCCCTTAAAGGGCTCTGCCTCAATTCGTGTGATTCGGGTTGACTCTGAGGGGGATCATTCGCGCACGGAGCAAATCAACGCCCGCACGGCCTTACATCGCCCTTTTCAGCGTCTTCAGTCGGTTGATCTGACCTTCAGTCTGACCGTTGCTCCAGGTTTCGGTTATTGCATTGCCAACCGCCGCCAAATCTTGGCGCAGCGTATGGACGAAACGGCGAATACCATAAAGTGTTGTGAAGTGGGCGTCATGCAGCCAGACGGTGAGCGTTTCGACGTCGCCGCCGCGCAGAATGCCCCGGAAGCGCATGGCCAATGCTCTCAACGTGGCGAATGCTGGAGATATTGTCTTGAACGCATCCACTTTTGCAGCCTGGGCTTCCGTCAGCAAGCCGCGCGGCTTGACACACAATGCAGCGGCCACGATCGGCGAAACCAGATGTCCGGTCAACGGATCGATCAAATTGGGCGTGGCAGTCGTGGCGGCATCGACCGTAACGGGGCGCCCGGCACGGTGCCAACCCGCCAGCAGTCGACCCAGATGAGATAGGCTGCCGGTGTAGCCAAGGTCTCTGATCTCCAGCAACAAGGCCCGCCCGGACG
Organism: Acidiphilium sp. 34-64-41; assembly: GCF_002282635.1. Taxonomy (NCBI): domain Bacteria; kingdom Pseudomonadati; phylum Pseudomonadota; class Alphaproteobacteria; order Acetobacterales; family Acidocellaceae; genus Acidiphilium; species Acidiphilium sp. 34-64-41. The sequence goes on from NZ_NCJX01000104.1 coordinate 2,081, forward strand.
AAGAAACCCAGGTGCATGATGCCAGCCGACTGTTCAATCTGGCGTTGGTCGGGCTTGCAGCGGCAACCCACCCATACCGTTCAACCGGTCGACGCTCGCGATGGCAGTCGGCGGCCGGCAACCGATGAGATCGACGCCACGCTGCTACCGGCTGCCGTGGCCATCGCCCCGACGCCCAAAGGCAAAACACTCCGCCAACAAAACCCTCATCCGCCCTATTCTTTCGCATGGTTTTCCTGAATCCTGGGACGTCTTCCGAGCTGGAAATGCTACTATAAGCCACCTGGACCCAAAAAACCACGCGTGCCGGATGGACACGTTTCGCCTCAATGACCGCGGGCTTCGCTTCCTCGCTACCCGGTCAAATGTCGGAATTCCTTAGCCCATGTGGGCCGAGGGTTAACCTGTCAAATTACTGATGTGCTATCGACTGTTGGGAATATGGTAGGTTTTTCTGAAATAGGTCCGAAAAGCGTTCATTGGTGGCGAGAATTCGGCATTCCTTCTCCAAGCAACGCCGACGTCCATCGAAGGTATGGGATCGGAAACTACGACTGTTTCGATGCGTTTCCCCTCGAGTGACCAGGGACGGTGGACCATATCGGAAAGGATCGCTACACCTTGGCCGTTGGCGACGAGAGAGCGAACCGCCTCGACTGAAGAGGTACGGAGCTTTACGGATGGTTGGAATGCAGACCTACTCCAGTATTTGAGGGAGCTATGTGCCGCTTCGTCAACTGTCAGCATGATGTATGGTTCGTCGGAAATCTCGCGCAGGCCTACCGACTCACGATCAAGGAGGGGGTGACGGGCAGGCAGCCACAATCGACGTGCCGAGCTGAGTAATGTTTCGGTAGTTAGTGAGCTGTTTAGGATATTTGATGTCAGGAGGACAGCGATATCATATCGGTTTGCAAGCAAACCTTCCTCGATCGATTCTCTACTCATTTCGGAAAGTCGAATGTCGAGCCTTGGAAACATTCTACGAATTCTTTCGAGATGGTACGGAAGAAAATAGCCGATTACTGTGTAGGTCGCTGCTACTGTCAGGGTTCCCTCCAGATCCCGTGTCTCTACGCTCAGTTTTGTTGCCTCGTCGATCTTGCCCAGAATATCATACGCGTGAGACAGAAACTGCCGGCCAGCGGTTGTCAGTTCCATACCTTGTTGGGTGCGATCAAACAGGTCGAGACCGACAATGAGCTCCAACTCCTTGATCGCTGTGGTCACCGCCGACTGGGAGATTGAGAGTTCCGTGGCCGCCCGGGACACGCGGCCGATTTCCGCAGTGGCCACGAAATAGCGGATCTGCCTTAGAGTTAGCGACATCGTGGCTTGTCCTTCCCGTTCAGATATTAAGATAATTGGCCGTCAATGATCTGACTTAGCAAGAGTCCGCTCAATCCGCTGAATCCTGATGGGTTGATCGAGGTAGGGAATTCCCCGGGTGTGATGCCCCTATCGGGACGATATAGCGGCGTCACGTTCTGAAAAACAGATAATCAGATTTTGATAATTGTATTATTCAATGTTCGCTATGCTCGCTAAAATGAGCAGTAAGTCGTAACGGAGCTACGCAAATATGTCGCTCCATTCACGGAGGAATGGCGTGGAACGAGGATTCGTTGATATAAATTGTGACTTGGGCGAATCTTTCGGACGGTGGCGTGCCGGGGATGCTGATGACGCGGACTTGATGCCGCTTATCAGCTCGGCGAACATAGCCGCAGGGTTCCATGCTGGCGATCCCAATCTGATGGACCGCACGGTGAAGCTCGCAGTAGATTACGGCGTTGGGATTGGAGCGCACCCCGGCTATCGTGACCTGCAGGGCTTCGGAAGGCGCACTATCGCTGGCACGACGGCGGAGATCATCAACGACGTGATTTACCAGGTGGGCGCTCTGCGCGAGTTCGCTCGTCGCCACGGAGCGGTGCTAAGGCACGTCAAGCCTCATGGCGCGCTTTACATGGAGATGGCGGTCAACAGCGACCTGTCACAGTTCTTTGTCCAATTCATGCGTAAGGCGGCGCCTAACGCTTTTATCTACTGCATGGCCGGGTCGGAGACTGAACGTCTCGCCCGCGAGGCGGGGCATCCTATCGTGCGTGAATTCTATGCTGACCGAGATTATGATGAATCCGGTTCAATCGTGTTTACCCGCGACCAGATTAGACTAGACCCTGCCTTCGTCTCAGAGAAGGTCCTACGGGCTTGCAAGGAAGGCCGAGTGCGCGCGGTGACCGGCCGCGACATCAATATCGAATTCGAATCCATCTGCTTTCATTCTGATACACCTGGGTGCTTCGAGCTGGCGTCACGAATGCGCGAGGTACTCGTCGCGGGAGGTATCCGTATCGCCCCAGTTTCGGAAAGTACAACGCCTTAACAACGGATTGCGATGGAGCATTTTCATGAGCAGGATTGAAATAAAGTCCCCTCTTCCTGGTACGTTCTATCGCCGTCCTGCGCCCGACAAGCCCGACTTCAAGAAAGAAGGGGAGGATGTAGAGCCGTCGGATACGATCGGGCTTGTCGAAGTGATGAAAACGTTCATCGAGGTGCGTGCCGGCGTCACCGGCAGGGGGATTGTCTTCCTCGTCGATGACGCGGAGGCGGTCATGGCTGGCCAAGTGATTGCCGAGGTTGGGGAATGACCATCCGATCGCTCCTGATTGCCAACCGAGGCGAGATTGCCGTGCGGATCAATCGGGCAGCGAAATCGCTCGGAATGCGGTGCGTGCAAGTCCATTCGGACGCCGATACCGACTCGCTCGCTGTGCGGATTGCAGACGAGGCGGTGAATATCGGACCACCACCGGCCGCCAAGTCTTACCTCAATATCGCCGCTGTCATTGATGCTGCGCGCAAAACGGGAGCCGACGCTGTCCATCCAGGCTACGGTTTCCTCGCCGAGAACGCGGACTTCGCTGATGCGGTCGAGCATGCCGGCCTCATTTTCGTTGGGCCGAGCGGTGATACGATCCGCCTTCTGGGCGATAAAGTTGCCGCGCGCGAAGTTGCCCGCCGCGCGGGTGTGCCGACGGTGCCAGGCAGCGCCGGGCGCATATCCTCGCTTTCCGAGGCCCGGGATGTGATCGCGGAGAGCGGTTTTCCAGTGATGATAAAAGCTGCGGCTGGTGGCGGTGGACGAGGCATCCGCATCGCGCAGACGGAAGAGGAGTTTGAGCGTCTGTTTCCGCAAGCCTCAGCCGAGGCTCGAGCGGCGTTCGGTGATGGCGGTCTCTACGTCGAGAAGTTGGTCAAAAATGCGCGGCATATCGAGGTGCAGATACTTGGTGACGGCGAACGTTTCGTTCACTGCTTCGAGCGCGAGTGCTCGCTTCAGCGGCGCCGACAGAAGGTTTGGGAAGAAGCCGGAGCCGTAATGCTTTCCGATGCGGTGCGCAACAGGCTTTGCGAGAGTGCCGTGGCGATCGCACGCGAGGCGTCCTATCGGGGGGCTGGCACGGTTGAGTATCTCTACGACGAAGACGCCGAAGCTTTCTATTTTATCGAAGTCAATACGCGAATCCAAGTCGAGCATCCAACCACTGAGATGATCACCGGAATTGATCTGGTACGCGAGATGCTGCGTATCGCCTCAGGCGAGGCGCTAAGCCTGACGCAGACGGACGTGAAGGCGACCGGCCATGCCATCGAATGCCGCATCAACGCAGAAGATCCAGAAAACAACTTCATGCCGTTTCCCGGCATCGTCGGCGCACTCTCTATTCCGGAAGGCGAGTGGGTACGCTTCGATACGATGCTATACGAGGGTTATCACATCCCCCCCTACTACGACTCGCTGCTCGGCAAACTCATTGTCTGGGGCGAGAACCGTGATATCGCACTTGACCGGCTGCGCAAGGCGCTTGCGGCCCTAACGATCGAGGGCCTACCGACGACAGTGTCGCTTCATGCGGCGCTGGCCGAAAACGCCGCAGTGAAGGCGGGCCGTTTCGACACGATGTTCTTGGAAAACTGGCTTCAGAGCGAGGAGGCCGTGCGCCAACTCAAGAAACGGGAGGTCGCCTAATGGATGCGCGCTACACTTTTGGGGGTGACGAACATCTTTTTGTCGAATGCAGCGAGGACATGTCGTTGGACTCGTTCTTCAAAAGTTTGTCGATGGCGAAGGGTGTTCGAGCAGCCAGCATCAGGGGTGTTACGGAGATCTGCCCGGCGAATGCCTCCATGCAGGTAAAATTTGATCCCGATATCATCAGGCCAGAAAATATCCTTGCGGAGGTAAAGGCGATTGAGGCGGCGACCGCGAAGACCGAACCGGTCATCGACACACGCATTATCGAGATTCCGGTTTTCTACAACGATCCCTGGACGCACGAGACGCTGATGCGGTTCCGGGAGCGGCATCAGGATCCGAATGCGACAGACCTGGAATATGCGGCGCGCATCAATGAGTATGCGTCAGTGGACGAGTTCATCGCCGCACACTCCGGTTCGCCTTGGTTCGTCTCGATGGTCGGATTCGTTGCGGGGCTTCCCTTTATGTACCAGATGGTTGAGCGGCAGCGGCAAATCGAAGTGCCTAAATATCTCAGGCCGCGCACTGATACGCCGAAACTTACTGTCGGATATGGTGGCTGTTTCAGCTGCATCTATTCTGTGCGGGGCGCCGGTGGCTACCAGATGTTCGGTATCACACCTATGCCGATCTTTGATCCGACCCAGAAAACTTCATATTTGCATGACTTTATGGTCTTCTTTAAACTAGGCGATATCGTGAAGTTCAGGTCAATTGGTCGTGATGAGTACGATCAGGCGGTCGCAGACGTTGAGTCGGGAAAGTTCGCGCCACCGATTTCAAACGTCCGCTTTGACCTGCGAGACTTCCAGTCAGACATCGACGCGTATAACAAGAAGTTGGAGGGAGCGCTCAATGGCCATTGAGGTCCTCCACCCTGGTCTCTCGACAACTGTCCAGGACCTAGGCCGGCCAGGGTATTTCCATCTTGGCATTCCGATCGGCGGGGCGATGGATCGGCTGTCGTTGCGCGCAGCCAATCTTCTCGTAGGCAATGACGAAGGCGCTGCTTGTCTTGAAGCGGTTTTCATCGGACCGAAACTAGCATTCACCTCCGATGCTATAGTGGCAGTCACGGGCGCGCAGATGCCCGCGCGCGTCGACGGCGAAGAAAAACCGGGTTGGACTGCGTTCGAGATCCGGGCGGGGCAGGTGCTCGAATTCGATTACCTCGTTGGGGGGGCACGTATTTATATAGCCGTTTCGGGCGGTATTGATGTACCGGAAGCGCTAGGCAGCCGCTCGACGTATGCGATCGGTGCGCTAGGCGGCGTTGGCGGGCGAGCAATCGCCGCCGGTGACAAACTGCCCATCGGCGAAGCGCGGAGTGTTGTGCCAGGGCGAAGCGTTTCCGAAAAATTACGCAGAAAACCCTCCATGCCAGCAGAACTGCGAGTCCTTCCGGGACTGTACTGGCAGCGTATCACTGAGAACTCCGGGATCAATTTTTTCAATGACGAGTGGAAGGTGGCGCCAGAAGCCGATCGCATGGGCTACCGCTTCCGGGGTGGCCGTAAACTCGAATTTGTTGAACGCCAACAACCATTCGGTGCGGGGTCGGATCCATCCAACATAGTCGACAGCTGCTATCCCTACGGATCTATCCAGGTTCCTGGCGGTACCGAGCCGATCATTCTGCACCGGGATGCGGTCTCAGGCGGTGGTTACTTTATGCTCGGCACGGTAGTGTCGGCTGATATGGATTTGATTGGCCAGTTGCAACCACATACGCCTACTCGCTTCATCAAGGTCAACATGGAACAGGCTCTTCTTGCCCGCGCCGATCGCCGAAATCTTATTGATCGGATTCGGGCCGAACTCCTGTGACCCGTTTCTAATAATCATGTTGTGAACAGAGGTATTAAAACTATGCTATCTACGCTGGTTGGCTCGAAATGCTGAAACTCGCAGGACGACGCTGTTTGGTTACTGGCGCTGGTGGAGGAATCGGGCAAGCGATCGCTCGGGGCTTCACCGCAGAGGGGGCAACCGTAGCCGTACTCGATCTCAACGCGGCCGCGGCCCATGCCGCTGCAGCGCAGTGTTCTGGCATAGCCATAGTGGCAGACGTCTCAGAACCTCAAGGTGTTCGGCGGGCTGTGGACGAGGCGGTCGCCGCCCTCGGTGGCATAGACATTCTTGTAAATAACGCCGGTATTGATACAAATGCCTCAGTTGTAGACATGACAATCGAAACATGGGACCGAATGATTGAGGTGAATCTGAGGAGCGTTTTTCTCTGTACACAGGCGGTCCTTCCCCCCATGATAAGTCAGGGATGGGGGCGAATAATCAATATTTCGTCGCAGCTTGCTCAAAAGGGTGCTCCGCAAATGGCACATTATGCAGCGGCTAAAGCTGGGGTGATCGGATTTACCCGCTCGCTTGCATACGAAGTCATCAGTGCCGGGGTGACTGTTAACGCGATCTGCCCCGGTCCTGTAAATACGACGCTATGGCAAAATATTCCCCTAGAGTGGCGGCAACGGAAGCTTGCCGAGCTCCCGATCGGGCGTCCTGCAGAGGTTGATGAGATAGTTCCGACGGCGGTACTGCTCGCATCTGAAGCCGGTGCTTACTATGTCGGCGCCACCCTTAATCCAAATGGAGGCGACGTGATGGTATAACAGACTAATAATCGGAAAATCATTAACTATAGAAACCTAAAATCACAGACCGACAAAAAAAAGGCGAACAGGAAAAAGAATACGGCCGGGCTAGCACGAAAACTGTAACAATAGGGAGTCAGCTATGGATGGTTCGATAGATACTGGATTAAACCTGTCGTTACCTAAACCAGGGGAACAAAGAAGGTTTTCAACATTTACTAAGCGTGAGACGGATGTTGTTACAATACTTGCTCTTTGTGCTTGGACTGTCGCAGTCTTTGATTACGGGCTACTCGGCACGCTCCTCCCTGCGATGCAACATTCCGTGCCTATCCGGTTAAGTCAGACACCCACTACATGTGGGGTGGACCCATGCTCCCGAATAAAGCTGGGCATAGGTTGGCGCCTCGGCGCCGCC
>NZ_NCJX01000105.1:0-9141 GCF_002282635.1 Acidiphilium sp. 34-64-41
GACCAGATCACCGCAACCGTCCGTAAAACCGCCGAAGGCGCGGTCGGCGCCCGCAATGTCGTGGCCGAGGCGAAGCAGGATGCGGAACTCTCGGGCCAGATCGTGCACGAAGCCGTCCAGGCGATGAACGGTATCGAAAAATCCTCCCAGGAAATCAGCAATATCATCGGCGTCATCGATGAAATCGCCTTCCAGACCAATCTTCTGGCATTGAACGCCGGCGTCGAAGCCGCCCGCGCGGGTGACGCCGGGCGCGGCTTCGCCGTGGTCGCCTCGGAGGTCAGGGCCCTGGCACAGCGATCAGCCGACGCCGCAAAAGAAATCAAGACCCTGATTTCCGCATCAGGACGGCAGGTGGAAACCGGCGTCAGACTCGTGGGTGAAACCGGCCAAGCCCTCACGCGGATCGTCGAGCGCGTCGGTCAGTTGAATAACGTCGTGGCCGATATCGCAGCGTCCACCCAGGAACAATCAACCGCCCTGCACGAGGTCAACACCGCAATCAATCAGATGGACCAGACCACCCAGCAAAATGCCGCCATGGTCGAGCAAAGCACGGCCGCGAGCCACAGCCTCGCAGGCGAAGCAGAAGAACTGTCAAACCTGGTCGGCCAATTCGCCATCGGTGAAACCACCCACACCCAATCCCAAAATCCCCCCCGCCGCCGCGCACCCATCACCAAACCCCCAACCGCCCAACATTCCACACAAAGCCGCTTGGCCCGGGCCGGTTAGTCATCAGTACGTCGTGAGGGCAGGGCAACACGTGTGGTTCTGTGGTGACTGCCGCGATCATCGACAGCGTCCGAAGATCTTCCGTTGCTTGCGGCAACGGAACCTTTGCCTTCTTCGCCAGAGCGTCAACATCGTCGGAAAATGGGGGCATATCGACCCGTCGGCGTTCGACACAGGTAAGACTATCAACGGCAAGAAGCGCCATGCCCTGCTAAGTCTGTCGAACCTAAGAAACCGACGCGCCCAAACCACTAACAATCTTCGCTTGCCCACCCCCCACCCACCCGGCCTATAAACCGGTGTGACCACGCCCCGCCCGGCCCTGACCGCCGCCCAGAAAACCCAATGCATCCGAGCATTGCTGGCAGTCCTGTGCGACCTGATGCTCGCCCTGTGCGATGCCGCCGGCATGCCCGCCACGCTCCACCGCGCCATCAGTTCCTATTTCGCCGCGCTCAACGCGCAATGCGCTGCCATCCTTGCCAATCGCCCAGCCGAAACCCCCAACCGTGCAACCACCCCGCCTTACCCCGTGACAACGCGCCGGCCGAGCCGGACGAAACCGCGCGGACGCACCCGACCGAATCCCCCGATCAGCCTCATCCCACGTCGCGGCCATCCCACAGTCAGCGCCGCCCGACCCTGGCCGTCCCCCGTCGTTCACCGAACGAAACTCCACCCCAAACCTCACACATTTTGCACGCCTAAATCGTTACGATTTCATAACGAAAGTGCCACCCCGATCGATCACGTCTCGCCGCGCCAGGCCGGCACCGCCCGCCAGTTTGCACATTACGACCGCGTTAAACATTCTTGAGCGCGCCGGCGACTTTGAAAGCACCCGATCCATGAATGTAGGGTTGTAGCGGGCCGCCACGCTCATTACCTCGAACCCAAGCGACCGCGACGCCCGACGAATGCCCGATCGCATCGGCGGCAACCGGCCCGGCGCAAGGAGATTTATGATGAACGACATGATGGTCGACAAAACCAACACCGCCACCCATGAAATGCTCGGTAAGTGCCCCTTCGGCGGCGACCGGGTGGGGGGTGCGTTCGGCACACCCCCAACCCTCGAAAACTGGTATCCAGATCGGCTCAGAGTGGAGTTGCTGCATCAGAACGGCCTGGCCGCCGATCCACTCGGCCCTGATTTCGACTACGCGGCGGAATTCGCGAAACTCGACTTCGCCGCCCTCAAGCGCGACATCAAGCAATTCCTGACGACCCCGGTTGCCTGGTGGCCGGCCGATTATGACAATTACGGCCCGCAGATGATCCGCATGGCGTGGCACGCCGCGGGCACCTACCGGATCGCGGACGGCCGCGGCGGCGCCGGCACCGCGATGCAGCGCTTCGCCCCGATCAGCAGCTGGTGGGATAACGGCAATACCGATAAATCGCGCCGCCTGCTGCAACCGATCAAACACAAATACGGCAGCGCCCTGTCCTGGGGCGATCTGATGATCCTGACCGGCAATTGCGCCCTCGAGATCATGGGCTTCCCGACCTACGGGTTCGGCGGCGGCCGGCTCGATGCGTGGGAGGCCGATAACGCCACCTGTTGGGGCCCGGAAATCTGGGACCCGAAGGACGTGGCCAGCTTCGACAGCATGGTGACCCGCGACAAGCGCTGGCGCGGCAAAAACGGCGATGCGGATTATGACCTCGAAAACCCCCTCGCCGCCTCGCACCAGGCGCTGATCTACGTCAATCCCGAAGGCCCCTACGCCAACGGTGATCCGCTCGGCTCGGCGCGCGACATCCGGATTACGTTCACCCGCATGGCGATGAACGACGAGGAAACCGTGGCGCTGATCGCCGGTGGTCACGCGTTCGGCAAAAGCCATGGTATGGTCTCGGCCGCCGAGGTCGGGCCGCCGCCCGAAATCGCGCCGATGGAGGCGATGGGTCTGGGCTGGAATAACCCCAAGGGTCCGGGTTTCGCGCAATACACCATGACCAACGGCATCGAGGGCAGCTGGACGCCGAACCCGACGCAATGGGACAACAGCTATCTCGAAAACCTGTTCAAATTCGAATGGCAGCAGACCAAAAGCCCGGCCGGCGCCCTGCAATGGACCCCGACCGACCCCAACGCGCCGAAAACGCCCGATGCCCATGTCAAAGGTCAGATGAACGATCTGATGATGATGACCAGCGACATCGCGCTCAAGCTCGACCCGGAATATCGGAAAGTCTGCGAGAAATTCCTCGCGGATTTCGATGCCTTTACCCAGGCGTTTTCCAAGGCCTGGTACAAGCTGACCCATCGCGACATGGGACCGAAGTTCCGCTACCTCGGCCCGGAAGTGAAGATCGAAGACGATCTGCTCTGGCAGGACCCGCTGCCTGAGCGCGACTACGAGCTGGTCGGCGATGCCGAAATCGCCACGTTGAAGCAGGCGATCATGGCAACCGGATTGTCGGTGTCCGACCTTGCGTTCACCGCGATCTCGGCGGCGACGACGTATCGGGACAGCGACAAACGCGGTGGTGCAAACGGCGGTCGCCTCGCGCTCGCGCCACAAAAAGACTGGGCGGTCAATCGCCGCGCGGCACCGGTGGTTGAAAAACTGCGTGGCGTCATGGCCGATTTCAACGGCAAACAGGCGACCGGCAAACAGATCTCGCTGGCCGATCTGATCGTGCTGGGCGGGTGTGTCGCCGTCGAAATCGCGGCACGGGCCGCCGGTGTTCCGGCAAGCGTGCCGTTCACCCCGGGTCGCGTGGATACGACGCAAGCGCTGACGGACGTTGAAATGTTCACGTGGTTGAAGCCGATCGTCGATGGATTTCGCAACTATATCGACGACGACTTCAAACAGATTTCGCAGGGTACGGCGCCCGAGGAATTTTTCCTCGACAAGGCCAATCTGATGAAACTGACCGCACCGGAGTGGACCGTTCTGACCGGTGGGCTGCGGGTGCTGAACGTCAATCATGACGGCTCGGATCACGGCGTGTTCACCGACCAGGTGGGGGTCCTGACCAACGCGTTTTTCGTCAACCTGACCGACACCGATCTGGTCTGGGAAAAGACCGACGAAACGGCCATGCATTTCGTGCTCAAGGACCGCGCGACCGATACGCCGAAATTCCGCGCGACGCGGAACGATCTGGTGTTCGGCTCGAATTCGCAGTTGCGCGCGATCGCCGACGTCTATGCCGGCAGCGATGGTCAGCACCGCTTCGTCAAAGACTTCATTGCGGCGTGGGACAAGGTGATGATGCTCGATCGCTACGACGTGAAGGGCCACAAGCGCTACGCGCCGATGGCTGCCTGATCAAATCTGATTGAACGAACGGAACGGGGTCGCCGAAAGGCGGCCCCGTTTTCGTGTGGGAACCGTTCGTGATCCGCACCAGTTTGATCTCTGCCCGATCGCAAATTTGCCGAGTGGGCACCCGCCGAGAGTAAGGGATGTCGGTAGCGGGATGGGCGTGGGCAACGCGCGGGGACTTCCGGCGCGGGCGGATGCGCTGAAGCGGCCGTGACCGGATGGCTCGGCGCTTGGCGACGGGGTGGGGGCGGATGGTTGCAGGGTCAGGCGCTCGGGCTGGGGCGTCAGCCAGGATGGCAGCGCAATGCTCGTTCAACGCGGCGAAATAGGCGCGGACCGCGCGGTGGAGCGTGGCGGGCATGCCGGCGGCATCGCAGAGGGCGAGCATCAGGTCGCACAGGACTGCCAGCAATGCGCGGATGCATTGGGTTTTCTGGGTGGCGGTCAGGGCCGGGCGGGGCGTGGTCACACGCGTTTATAGGCCGGGTGGGTGGGGGGTGGGCGAGAAAAATGTTATTCGTTTCGAATTTTTCTTGTTTTAAATTCAACGATTAAGAATTTTCTCAGCTCATTTTGTTAGCGCGGCTGCGGCAAGCGGTCGAGTAGGATTTTCGGGACGTGGAGGATCTGGAGCGCGCGGAGGGTCTGGGCGCGGGACTGGGGCCAGAAGGCGGAGAGGAAGAGCAAAGCGGCACCGATCGCGAGGCCGATGACGGCCAGATTGCTGCTGACGACACCTGAGGCGTGGAAGATTTCGTTGAGGGCGACGACGACGTAGATCAGGGCCGATGCCAGGAAGGCGCGGCGGTCGACGGCAAGCGAGACAATAATCAGGATGAGATAGAGGACGACGGCGATGGCACCGTGTTCCAGCGTGGCGGTGGGCGGTTGAGCGACGCCGCCAATCAGGTGCAAGGCGGCGAAGATGGGATGGACGATGAGCGGGGCGGCGAGAAGATGGAGCCAGAATGCGACATCCGCGCGGTAGGTGGTGCGGGTGGGGTCGCTGAGATCCCAGCGCATGGCGTAGGCGAAGGTGGCGAGGCCGGCGATGAGGGTGAGTGCGTCAGGGAAGTTGACTGCGCCGGGGATGAGGATGATGACCAGGGTGGCGGCGGCGAAAAGGGTGGTGGCGGTGGTGCAGGCAATGGTGATCGGCACTTTGAAGCGACGCCAGTGCAGCCAGGCGCCGAGGGTAACGACGGCGGCGACGGCAAAAACGACAAATTCCGGCATACTGCGTGGTGACGGGAGTGAAACTTGCTTGTGGAATTCGAGCCACCAGGGGGATTGGGCGCCGATAAGGCCAAGGACCGCGTAAGCCAGGCCAAGAAGGAAGCCGAACAGCAGGACGATGCTGGGCAAAGCCATGCGGCGGCGGGCGGTGAAATAGAGTGCGAGGACCCAGGCCGTGGCGGCATCCGCCAGGCCAGTGCCGGTGGCGCTGGCGATGCGATCGCCGACGAAGCCGACGCCGACCAGGACCAGGATTGTGGCGATGGAGACGAAAATGTCGTTGAAGCCGGTGAGCAGGCGGAATTGTTCTTCATCGGCGCTGGCGGGGGCGCGATTATGGGCGATGAAGGCACGGAAATCCGCAGCGGTTTGCGGGGTCAGCACACCGGCCTGGACGGCATCGGTTAGGTCGGAGTCGGTGTACATATGGGCTTCGCCTATGACGGATACAGTGGGTCGTTAGCGCAGATGGTGTAAGACGGCCAGAGGTGCCGGGGGAGATTTGGTGGCAAGGACCGGCCGGTCAGGCGGTGCAGAATGCGAATTTGATCTGCGGCCTTCCGGAAACCGCAGGGCTAGATGGCGCCCCGGTCTGGCCGTGAGACTGCTTGCGGATTCGTATTGTCCGCTGTTTGCCTGTTACGCTGGGTGGCTATGCGGTTTGAGGCAGGATGATGATTCGAGACTGGTTTGAAACGGGCGGCGCGGACGAGGTCGAAGGAAGCGCTGCTTTTTCGTAAAAAAGCAGCAAAAAACTTTTGGTTCTCTGGTGGTTGGGGGGTGATTGCCTGGTGGATTCGGGGTCATCCGGGCGGGTTTTTTCCGGGGCCATAGGTGGTCGTCAAACGCTCTATGTGGGCGGCTTCGGTCAGAAACTCGTCGCCGCCGACATGGATTGCGATGCAGTCACCGTGCTCATCCAGCGTCCGTTCGACAGTTTCCCCGAACAATGCGTGCGCTTCGCTGCGTTTGAACCGCCCGGTCGTCAGCGTGAGGGGTTCGATCTCTTCAGGCTCGGCAAACGGGGTCGGTGAATCCGATGAGGTGTAGATGATGGTGTTTCCGAGCGGAATGAGATCGACCGTGGCCCAGATATTCCACCAGCGGCCCTGCCAGCTGCGCAGCGGATCGGCCGTGGCACCCGCAGCGGCGAAATGCTTCAGGATATGGACGATCGAACTGGACCAATCGGCGGCGGCGCCATCGATCGCGTTCGTGATGACCGATACGGCAAGATCGAGATTTGGAATGACGCAGGTTCGACTTTGATACCCCTGGAACGAGCCGCGATGGCCAAAATAATCGTTGTCTTCCAGCGCACCGCTCGCAATTCCGAAGCCGTAATAATTTTCGCCGCTTGATGGCGTTTCGCGCCAGTGCCGACGGGTAATCTCCTTGCGGCTGCGCACGGACAGAAAACTATGTGCGGCCTCCGGCGCCAGTTGTGAGAAAAACCTGACGAGATCGCGCGGCGTGGAGACAAAGCCGGTTGCCGGCGCCAAGGCTCGCGTCTGATTGGTGCCGGGAATCACCAGGCGGCCGATCGGCTGCTTTGCGGAATGGCCGCTGGCGAAGGGGTTGCGGATTGTGGCGTGATAGTCGGGAAATGTTTCGGTCAGCCCGGCGCGCGGAATCAGGTTTTCGGCCATCCATGAGACATAGTCCTGCGATGTGACGGCCTCGATCAACAGACCGAGCAGACCATAACCGACATTCGAATATTTGTGCTGCTCGCCAGGTTCCATGATCGAAGGCAGGCCAAGCTGGCGGCGCAGTTCTGCGGCGTCGGGCCACGGCATGACATCGTTCCAGTAATTCTGAACGTCGGCGTTCGCCGTCAAGCCTGCTGAATGGGTCATCAACTGGGCGACGGTTGCGCTGCCGAGGTCTGGGCGAAGCTGGTCGACATGGCGGCCGATCGGGTCGTCGAGCCTGAGTTTGCCTTGCTCGAACAGCACCATGATGGCGGCGGCGGTGAATGCTTTGGAGTGCGAGGCGACCCGAAACAGATGTCGTGACGTTAAAGGTTCCTGCGTGATCTGATTGGCGAGGCCAAAGGCGGCTTCGAATACCAGCCGGCCGCCGTGCTCGACCGCGACCGCACCGCCGGGTTGCTCCGCCATGCGCATTTGAAACGCGAGCCAGTGCTCGACATAGGCCAGCCCGTCTTGCAGCCACGCCTCGATATGCTGTGTCGACATTCGAAGATGAATCCCGGCTCGTGGCTGAATTGGCCAATTCATGGGTGCGAAGATGCATCGGGTTTTTATCGGTGATCGGATATTTTGTCGACGTCAGGGAGGCGGGCGTATAGCGATGCCGGGAGGGGCTTGGAGTGACCCGGATCGGTTGCGGGTTTTTGGCTGACGCTTGCTGCGGACGAACGAGATTGCGAGACAACGGCACGCTGCCGAGGCCCACCGGCGGTGCGGTCAGGATGATGGGTCTCAAGGTAATGCTCGTCTACGCTCGCCCCAGACGGTTGTGTATGGTTAGTAGGAATTCAGACAGATCAGCCCAGACATTGCTCAAGTTTGATGTCCTATGTCTTCCCACCCCCCCCCTCATTTTCTACGAGGTTCAGTATTCGGGCTGTCGATGCTAAATTTGTGAGGTGTTTGAAAGATTGTTGGCGGCTTCAATGGGGTCGTCGAACGCCATAAGGACTTCGTATAATGCCTCCTGGGCTTCCGATGGCTGGTCCAATTTTGGCAGATACGTTAGTGCGGAGGCGATTCGTGCTGAGGCGAAAAAACGTAATTCATCTACCTCATCCTGTTTTGATTTATTGGTTTTTTCATTCAATGAAAAATATCTGCCGTCGAAAAATTGAGCGATTTCGTGGGCTTTGGTTCCAATTGTTATGAGATTTTCCGATTCGGCAGATCGAATTATCGATAAGATCATTTCGTCATTGCTGGTTGCTGTGGCCGCCCTTTTGCAAAGAGATACTATGAGGGTCTGCTTCTCATTTACCGACATTTGTGTTAGTTTTTCTAATGGTCTTGGGAAATCGGGCTGCAGTCGGGATACCATTTGCGCATGTCTCGTTTTTCGGAGTGTCGGTCTGGTGTGATGGTTTGGAATTTATTCGGGTACCTATGCCTAATTGATTGCTCGATATCAGGCGTAAGATCGAAGCCGTGCATGGGTCGCACCTACCGCCATAATTTGTTTCGATGCCGAAGTCGCAGCTCGTGGTTTCCGATTGGGCGACGAGTTGGGCGAAGGTGGTTTCCATATTTTTGACCAGGGTGGGAAGCGCCAAGGGCCATCGGACAATGGGACACGCATGGCCTGTGTGGTGTGAATGCCTGGTTAAACTGTCAACAGATAGAGTTTGCGGGCCGCCTTGCTCGTGCTGTCGGCGTCTACCGTGTCCAGGCCGATGATGTCTTGGGCGAAATGGACCAGTTCGTCATAGATCGCTGCTTGATCCGGCCGTGCTGCCAGCAGGCGGCAGATCGGGATGACATAGGCGTCGTATTCATCGCGAGCATTTGAAAACGAACTGATGCCAATCGGATCCCAGTCGTTCCAAAGGATATCGCTTACAGTTTTTCGCAGTCGTGAGATTGCTTCGTTGTCGGTTGTCATGGCGATCCCGGGATAACGGTTACAACGCGGCCTGATTGGATATTCGTTATCACACGAAGATCATTGGATTTATCGAAATAACCATAGGTCCCCTTGGCTTCATTTGTACTAAAAAGATTGCCGGGTTTTATGGTATTTTCAACAGCCGAAGGCGGGATTCCACGATTTTGCATCTGGTCCAGCGCATGTCCTGAGAGGCTGACCCGGAACGTATCCGAAAGGACAATTTGTTCTTATTCAGTAAGTTGCCGGAGTTATGGTGGAACTGCTGGTCTGGCTTACGGCCGCA
>NZ_NCJX01000106.1:0-7593 GCF_002282635.1 Acidiphilium sp. 34-64-41
ACCGTCATCGCAAACCTCCTCCAGGGAAGTTCAGCGAATCATACCCGCCCGAGCCGCGACAAATCACTTTCGAGTCAACGGAACCTCAGGTTGGTATTAAAGGCTGAGCCTTTAAAATCCATTAGTTTTAGGTAAGGGGAGGGCGCTGCCTCGGTGGTTCCGTCGATCTGGCCTGGGTCGCCCTCCCCTTACCTAAAACTAGCGGGTTCTAAGGGCTCCGCCCTTAGTGGGGGTCGAGGGGGCAAAGCCCCCCGCCTTGCTTCCTTCCTACCTCACGCCCGCAGCGTGCCGCACGCGTTCGGCCATCTCCCGCGTATTCGGCGAGAGGTCGTTCGCCGCGATGATGCGATCCAGCGCCGCGCGCATCTTATCCTGCCGCGCCACATCATAGCGTTTCCAATCCGCGAACACTTCCATGCCGCGCGCCGCGACGCTGCGGTTCACCTGGTCGGCCGCGAGCGTCATGCGCGCGACGAAATCGTAACCCGCACCCGAAGCATCATGGAACCACAGCGCGTTGCGATACCCGAAGGCCGACACCAGCGAGCGATAGCGATTGGGGTTGCGGATGTCGAAATCAGGGTGCCGCGTCAGTGCCTCGATCCGCGCGAGCGTGTCCGGCGCGCTGCTCATCGCCTGGATCGCGAAGAATTTATCGATCACCAGCGCATCGCCCTGGAACCGCGCGTGGAACGCGGCGAGCGCCTCGTCCCGCGCCGGGCTGGTGGTATCGACCAGCAGCGCCAGCGCCGTGAGGCTTTCGGTCATCGTGGTATCGGCCGCGATCTGCGCCTGCGCCAGCGCGATCCCCGCCGCCTCATCACCCGCCATGATATACGCCAGACACGCATTGCGCAGCGCGCGGCGACCCACACTGGCCGGATCGACCGCAAACGCCCCGTCATACGCGGTCTGCCCATAAATCGCCTGGAACCGCGCCTGCAAAGCCCCCCCGATCGCACGGCGCGCGGCGGTCAGCACGGCGTGGATCGCATCGGGATCGACCACCGCCATCCGGTCCGCCAGCGTCGAAGCCCCCGGCAGACCCAGCAGCCGCGCGGCCAACGCCGGTGCCGCCGCCGCCTGATCGAGCGCCGCGGCCCGCGCATCGCGCAACCCGTCATCGAGCGTGAAGCCCGCGCCGCGCTGATGCGCCGCGATCGCCTCAAGCAACACCTGCACCGCGTATTCATGGCCGGCTTCCCAGCGATTGAACCCATCGCTGTCATGCGCCGCCATCATCGCCAACTGCACCCGGTCATACCCGCTCAGCCGGATCGGCGCCGAAAAATTGCGGAACAGCGAGGGCACCGGTGCCGCCGCGACATCGGTGAATACGAAGCTCTGCGCCGCCTCGGTCAGCAGCACCACGCGCGTGCCCACCACCGTCTCACCATCGATCGTGCCCGCCAGATCCTGCCCATCCGGCCCGATCAGACCAAGCGCCACCGGAATCACGAACGGCGCCTTCTCCGCCTGCCCCGGCGTCGGCGCGGTCGCTTGCCGCAGCGTCAGCGTATAGCGCCGCGCCTCCGCATCATACGCGCCGGTAAAGCTCACCGCCGGCGTGCCCGCCTGATCATACCAGCGCATGAACTGGGTAAAATCGTAACCCGACGCCTCATGCATCGCGCCGACGAAATCCTCGATCGTGGCGGCGGTATTGTCGTTGGTCGCGAAATAGATATCCATGCCGCGCCGGAACGCATCCGCCCCGATGATGGTACGGATCATCCGCACCACTTCCGCACCCTTTTCATACACCGTGGCCGTGTAGAAATTATCGATCTTCCGATAGGCCGGCGGCCGCACCGGATGCGCCAGCGGCCCGCCGTCCTCGCGGAACTGAAAGCCGCGCAGCCGCAGCACATCCTCGATCCGCGACAGGCTGGCATCGGTGGTATCCGCCCCGTATTCCTGGTCACGGAACACGGTCAGCCCCTCCTTCAACGACAGCTGAAACCAATCCCGGCAGGTCACCCGATCGCCGGTCCAGTTATGGAAATATTCATGCGCGATCACCCGGTCGATCCGCAGATAATCCGCATCCGTCGCGGTATCCGGCCGCGCCAGCACCAGGGCGGTGTTGAAAATATTCAGCCCCTTGTTCTCCATCGCACCGGCATTGAAATCGCCCACCGCCGCGATGTTGAAAATATCCAGATCGTATTCGAGGCCGAACACCTCCTCATCCCACCGCATCGACCGCTTGAGGCAGACCATCGCGTGATCCACCTTGTCCTCATCGCCCTGGCGGACATAAATCCCCAGCGCCACCGTGCGGCCCGACGCGGTGATGAACTCGTCATGCACCGAAACCAGCATCCCCGCGACCAGCGCGAACAGATACGAAGGCTTCGGATGCGGATCGACCCATTTGACCCAGGCCCGCCCATCCGGCATCGCCCCCCGATCGACCGGATTGCCGTTCGAAAGCAGCACCGGATACCGCGCCTCGTCCGCAACCAGCGTCGCGCTGAACCGCGCCATCACATCCGGCCGGTCCGGGAAAAACGTGATCCGGCGAAACCCCTCCGCCTCGCATTGGGTGAAAAAATCGCCGCCCGAAACATACAGCCCCGATAATTGCGTATTCCCGGCCGGATCGATCGTGACATCGGTATCCAGCGTGCACGCATCCGGCAAATCCGCGATCACCAGCCCATGCTCACCCAGCCGATAGGCAGCAGCATCGAGCGCCACCCCATCGACCGCTACCGCATTCAAAGTCAGGTCCTCGCCATCCAGCACCAGCGGCGCCGCCGCATCGCCATGCGCCGGGTTGCGCCGCAGCGCCAGCGTCGCCCGCACCCGCGTTGCCTTCGGGTCCAGATCGAAAATCAGATCGACGGTATCGACCAGAAACGCCGGCGGCCGATAATCGGCCAGGCGGTGCTCGGCAACAGGGGCGGGGATCGCAACAGGACGCTCGGCCATATGAAACTCCTTGGAATACCCAAACCTGCCCGACCCCGCCGCCCCACGCAATCCGCTGAGCCACAACGGTTTTATCGGTCAGAACACCCCACGCCGACTTCGCGGAAATTGCGCAGCACGCCGCGCCCTGATTATTTTACAAGGACAGCCCGCAAAATCCTATGCAGACGCCGCCGGTGCTGCATATTGAAGCGATGGACGGCACGCCCCGCGACCTCACCCTGCGCCTGCATCAAAGCATTCACGACATCCCGCCCGCCGAGTGGAACCAGCTCGCAGGCAACGGCAACCCGTTCGTGCGCCACGAATTCCTCGCCGCCATGGAAGACAGCGGCTCGGTCGGCGGCCGCAGCGGCTGGTACCCCTACCACGCCGCCTTGCGCGACGCCGCCGGCCGCCTCGCCGCCGCCGCACCCGCCTACGCCAAAGCCCATTCCTACGGCGAATACGTGTTCGACCACGCCTGGGCCAACGCCCTCGAACGTGCAGGCGGCCGCTACTACCCCAAACTCCAGATCGCCGCACCCTTCAGCCCCGTCCCCGGCCCGCGCATGCTGCTCGCCCCCGGGCTCGACATGGCATCCCTCGCCGACGCGCTGAAAATCGGCGCCAAACAACTCAAATGCTCGTCAGTCCACGCCACCTTCTGCACCGAAGACGAATGGCACGCCCTCGGCAAAGCGGGCTGGCTGCAACGCATGGGCGTGCAATACCACTGGCATAACCACGACTACGCCGATTTCGAAGCCTTCCTCGCCGCGCTCGCCTCCCGCAAACGCAAAGCCATCCGCCGTGAACGCCGCGACGCGCAGGCCGGCCTCGAAATCCGCCCCCTCCGCGGCTCGGAAATGGGCAAACGCGAATGGGCGGCCTTCCACCAATTCTACCTCTCCACCGTCGATCGCAAATGGGGCGGCGCCTACCTGACCGAAAGCTTCTTCAGCCTGCTCGGCCAACGCCTCGGCGACACCGTCGTCGTCATGATGGCCTTCCGCGCCGGCAAACCCATCGCCGGCGCCCTCAACCTGCTCGGCGACGAAGCCCTCTACGGCCGCAACTGGGGTGCGACCGAAGACGTCCCCTTCCTCCACTTCGAACTCTGCTACTACCAGGCCATCGAATTCGCGATCAGCCTCGGCCTCAAACGCGTCGAAGCCGGCGCCCAAGGCCAACATAAAATCCAGCGCGGCTACCTGCCCAGCCGCACCTTCTCCGCCCACTACCTGTTCCACCCCGGCCTCAATGCCGCCGTCGCCGACTTCCTCGACGCCGAACGCCCCGCCATCGCCGACGAAATGGCCATGCTGGGCGAACAATCGCCGTATCGTGCCGAGCCCTGAGCTGAGGCAAGCAAGGCGGGGGGCTTTGCCCCCTCGACCCCCACTAAGGGCGGAGCCCTTAGAACCCGCTAGTTTTAGGCAAGGGGAGGGCGCTGCCTCGGTGGTCCTTGCTTCCCTCACTCATGATCGCCGCATACGCGTCGTTGGCCCTGTCCATGATGATGGTCGGGGTAAATGTGGTGATTTTGAAGGTTTTGGCCGGGCATTTGCCGATTTTCGTGATTCTGGGGTTGCGGTCGGTTCTGGCGGCTTTGGTCTTGGTGCCGTTCGCGCGGCTTGGGCGTGTGCCGGGGCGACTTGTGCTGGGCAATCTGGTGTTGCAGGCCGGGTTCGGCACGTTGGCGTATAATGTCCTGTTGCTGGCGGGTTTGCAGCGCACGGGTGCGGTCCAGGCGGGTCTGGTACTGGCGACGTTACCGGCGGTGATTGCCCTGGGTGCCGCGATTCTGCTGCGGGAGGGTCTCTCCTGGCTTCAATGGCTTGCGGTCGGTCTGGCGGGATTGGGGATTGCGGCGTTGGCGCGCGGCGGTGGCGGGTTCAGCCTGCTGGGTGATGGGCTGGTGTTCGGCGCGGTGTGTGGCGAGGCGGTTTATGCCCTGCTGGCCCGTCGCGCGGCGGGGCAATTGCCGGTCGCGCAGGCCAGTTTCTGGATGCAGGCGGCTAGTGCGGTGTTCTGCATGCCGCTGGCGATCGTGCAGTTTCCGGCCGCGCACTTCACGCTGGGCATTGGCGCCTTGCTGGTCGTGCATAGCCTCACCGCCAGCCTGCTGGCGTTGTTGTTATGGTATCACGGCATGAAGCGCGTAAAGGCCGGCGTCGCCGGCGCCTTCACGGCACTGCTGCCGGCCACCGCGACGCTCGCGGGCGTCGTGATCCTGGGCGAGGCGCTCACGCGGGGCGACGCGCTCGGCCTCGTCGCCCTGCTGTGTTCGATCGTGCTGATCGTATCGCCTCAATTCCGGCTGCGGCCGTGGAGCAGAAAGGCCAGAGCATAGCCGGCGGCGGCGGTGCCGAGCATGGCGAGCAGCGGCTGCTCCTTGATCATGTCGGAGGCGCGGCCCATCAGGCTGTCGTCGACATAGGCATTGCCGGTGGAATCGACATGCGGCTTATGGCTGGTGAAAGCCTCGCTGGCGGCTTCGGCGGCTTCGCTGATGGTGTCCTTGGCCGAGCCATAGAGCTTCTGGGCCTTGCCGGCGAACTGGTCCGCCTTGCCTTCGGCCTGGAGCGATTCGTCGCCGGTCAACCCGCCGACACCGTCCTTGATCTTGCCGCCGATATCCTTCGCGGCACCCTTGATTTCGTCTTCATCCATGGTTCTCATCCTCGATCTGCTTGGCCGGAATTGGCGAAAAATGCAGATGGCGTTCGACCCCGCGCGAAACAAGCCGCGCCAAAACAAACGTCCGCACGCCCGCCAACCCAGTTTTGTAAAGAGGGTCAGTCACATAGCTGTCATTTAATATCTTTCCATCTTCATTAAAACGGCGTTAAGGTCCGCCGATAAGTCAAAACAGGGGATAATTGATGGCTGAAGGTACTGGAATTAAACTTAAACGCGATGCAGGCATCATCGGGCTCTTGTTTGCAAGCCTGGGTGGAATCATCGGATCGGGCTGGCTGCTCGGGCCGCTCACCGCCGCCAAAATCGCCGGCCCCTCCGCGATCATCGCCTGGCTGATCGGCGGCGTCGCGGTCTTGCTGCTCTCCTTCGTTTACGCCGAACTCGCCACCGCCTTTCCGCGCGCCGGCGCCGTCATCGCATTTCCGAAACTCTCCCACGGCAATCTGATGGCGACCGTGCTGAGCTTCGTCGTGTTCCTCGGCTACGCCTCGGTCGCACCGGCCGAAGCCTCGGCAGTCATCACCTACGCCAGCAACTACATCACCGGCCTGGTCGATAAAGGCGGCGTGCTGACCACGCTCGGCTTCATCGTGTCGGCCGCCCTGCTCGCGGTCTTCGCCGTGGTGAACATGCTGGCGATCAAGACCGTGCTGGCCATCAATTCGACCCTGACATGGTGGAAAATCGCCATCCCCGTGCTCACCATCATCGTCTTCCTGCTGTTCGGCTTCCACGCCAGCAATTTCTCCTCGCACGGCTTCGCCCCCGCCGGCGCATCCGGCGTGTTCTCCGCCGTGGCAACCTCGGGCATCGTGTTCTCCTACCTCGGCTTTCGTCAGGCGGTTGAACTCGCCGGTGAATCGAGCAACCCCAAACGCAACCTGCCGATTGCCATCATCGGCTCGGTCTCGATCGGCCTGATCGTCTACGTCGGCCTGCAAATCTCGTTCATCGGCGCGCTGAACCCGTCGGACATCGCCAAAGGCTGGGCCAACGTCAATTTCAAAGGCGCATTCGGTCCGTTCGCCGGCCTCGCCTCGCTCATCGGCATGGGCTGGCTGGCCGTGCTGCTCTACATCGATGCCTTCGTCTCGCCCACCGGCACCGGCATCATCTACTTCACCACAACCTCGCGGGTGCTCTACGCCACCGGCAAGGAAGGCCTGATCGGCGGCAATTTCTTCGCCAAACTCTCGGTCGCCGGTGTCCCGCTGGTCGGCGTTCTGGTCACCTTCCTGGTCGGGCTGCTGTTCCTCGTGCCGTTCCCCTCGTGGCAAGGCATCGTCACCTTCATCTCCTCCGCCACCGTGCTCTCCTACGGCACCGGCCCCGTCGTCATGATGACCCTGCGCAAAACCCTGCCGCCGGATCGCTACAAACGCCCCTACCTGCTCGCCGGCGGCAACCTGATCGCCTCGGTCGCCTTCATCATCTCCAACTTCATTATCTTCTGGAGCGGCGCCGCCACCGATGACTTCCTGTTCGAACTCATCCTCGGCTTCACCGTCATCTACGTCGCCTACGAAGCCATCGCCGGCGTCGGCATCGCCAACCTCCACTGGCGCGGCGCCTGGTGGCTCGCACCTTACTTCTTCGGCCTGTGGCTGCTGACCTACCTCGGCCCAAAAGCCCTGACCGGCGGCACCAATACACTCGGTGAACTGACCGACTCCATCATCCTGGTCATCTTCAGCATCATAATCCTGTTCGTCGCCATCAACTCAGGCGTCCCAGACCCCGAAGAAGCCAAAGCCACCATCCTCGCCGGCGAACCCGAACTATTCATGCCCGCCGAGTAGCACCACCGATCGCGGGATCAGCCGTGAGTAAGAAGGCCAGGGGGCTCTGCCCCCTGGACCCCCGTTAAAGGCAGAGCCTTTAAAATCCATTAGTTTTAGGCAAGGGGAGGGCGACCCAGGCCAGATCGACGGAACCACCGAGGCAGCGCCCTCCCCTTGCCTAAAACTAGCG
>NZ_NCJX01000106.1:7607-23345 GCF_002282635.1 Acidiphilium sp. 34-64-41
GACGGAACCACCGAGGCAGCGCCCTCCCCTTGCCTAAAACTAGCGGGTTCTAAGGGCTAAGCCCTTAGTGGGGGTCGAGGGGGCAAAGCCCCCCGCCTTTCTACCCAAGGCCGACCCACTATCGGGTGAGGCTGGCGGCGTCGATGGCCTTGAGGTAGGCGGCCCAGCGGTAGTCGTATTCACGGCCCAGCCTATGCAGGTAATCCCATGAATAGATGCCGGTGTTGTGGCCATCATCGAAGGTGATGCGGATGGCGTAGTGTCCGTTGGGTTCGAGGCTGGTGATCCCGACGGCGCGTTTACCGGCGACCAGTTGGCGCTGTTCGGGGCTATGGCCTTGCACTTCGGCGCTGGGGCTTTCGATCCGCAGGTATTCGGCCGGCAGGGCGCAGTGTGTGCCGTCGGAAAAGCTGATCTCCAGCACGCGTTCGGCGCGTTTCAGTCTGATTTCGGTGGGTTGCGGCGCGGTCACGCGTCGAGCTTGCGGGCTTCGTCGATCAGCATGATCGGAATGCCGTCGCGGATCGGAAACGCCAATCCTGCCCGTTCGCTGATCAATTCGCTATTGGCGCGATCATAGACGAGCGGTCCCTTGGTCAGCGGGCAGACCAGCACTTCGAGCAGTTTCGGGTCGATCGGCGCCGGATCGGTCATGGCGCTGGTCCTTCGCGATAAGGAAAGTGGCGCACCCGAAGAGACTCGAACTCCTAACCCCCAGATTCGTAGTCTGGTGCTCTATCCAGTTGAGCTACGGGTGCACTGATCGGCGTGGATTAGCCGAAGGCGCTCAGGATCGCAAGGGCGGCAAGCCGGCGACCGCATTTTTGAAAAAAACCGCCGGAAAACCCAACCGCCCCGGCCGTTTCACCGGTGCGGGCTCACCGGGTCGAACATATGCTGCAAGCTCGACAAGCCGCTTGCGCGCATCAGCCCAATGGCACCGGCATCCCCTGCCAGATGCTTGAGCAGGCATTGCTGGAACAGGCCATCGAAAATCGCATAGGCCAATGCGGCCGGCACGGTCAGCGGCGTGCCCTGCAGCGCCGCAAGCCGCGTCATCACCCGCCAGATCATCGCTTCGAGCGTCCGATCGATCGCCAGCACATCCGCCCGGAACGCGGGCTCGAACAGCGCCTGCGAGCGCAGGTCATACCAGAGCCGATGCAGATGCGCCTCCTCGCGAACGGTGGCGCACAAACTGTCCAGAAACCCGTCCGCCAGTTCATCGTAGCTCATCGCCTGCTCGATCACCGCATCGTAGCGGGTCACGCAGCGCGATTTGTAAAGCTTCACGCAGCAGGTGATCAGATCGACCTTGTCGTTGAAATAGTAATGCAGCACCCCGTGCGAAAATTCGGAGTTCTGGGCAATTTCGCGCAGGCTGGTGCGCGCATAGCCAAGCTGCGCCAGCGTCACCAACGCAGCGTCGGCAAGCTCCATCCGCCGCTCGGAGAATTTTTCGACCCGTTTACGCGAGATCCGATCGACCGATCTTACCGACTCTGACTGCATTGCGGTCCCGATGGTTCGTTACGCCGTGCACTGTGAACCGCATCGCCGTTGCTATTCAACAACTATCGCGCGAGTCCAAATATATTTCAGGTAGCATTTGTGGCGGCGCCTGAGCCGGCAGGCCATCCGGAGCAGGAATGGTGGGCGCACAAGGATTCGAACCTTGGGCCCGCTGATTAAGAGTCAGCTGCTCTACCAACTGAGCTATGCGCCCATTCCTGCCCGCCGAAGCCATTGCAGCGCCGGACCCGCGCCTTCTAGCAACACCGTCACCATCTGTGAAGACCCGGCCCGGCCACCACTTGATCATTCCGGTTTTATGGCGAATTAGGACACGTCCAGGGTGCAATCGCGCCGCCCCATTTTTTATGAAGCAGGATCAGCCATGCCATCATCGTCACGGTCTGGGTCGAGATTGCCGGTGTGGATTGCCGCCGGTGTATTCACGGTGGCTGCCCTCGCGGTAGGGGCGGGCATGGCGTTGGGCGATATCGGCCAGGCCTATCTGCCCACCTCCGAAGTCAGCCCGCCCGGCGCCTTTGCCGCCATGCCGAAACCCAACACCACCGGCATGAGCCCGCAGCAGGTCGCCGTCGTGCAACGCGGCGAATACCTCACCACCGCGGCCGATTGCATGCCCTGCCACGAAGCCCCCGGCGCCAAGCCCTTCGCCGGCGGCCTCTCCTTCGTCACGCCGTTCGGCACGATGTATTCCCCCAACATCACGCCCGACAAAACCAACGGCATCGGCAACTGGACCAACAAGCAATTCTGGAACGCCCTGCATTACGGCATCTCGCCCGGCCACTCGCTGCTGGTGTTCCCGAAATACATCTACCCGGCGATGCCCTACACTTCCTATTCGAAACTCTCGAAGCCGGACGTGCTGGCGATCAAAGCCTATCTCGATGCGATTCCCGCGGTCGATGCCCCGCACGTCCCCAACGCCCTGAATTTCCCCTTCAACATCCGCGCCGTCCTGCTCGGCTGGCGCATCCTGTTCTTCGGCGCCCACCCGATCCATTACCAGAAATCCTGGAGCCCGGCGGTCCGCAACGGCGCCTATATCGCCGAAGCGCTCGGCCACTGCACCGAATGCCACTCGCCGCGCAACCTGCTGTTCGCGATCAAATCGGGCGACACGCTGGCCGGCGCGCAGATCCTCGGCGAACCCTGGTACGCACCCAACATCTCCTCCTCCAGGCAATACGGCGTCGGTGCCTGGAACCGGGCCGATCTGGTCTCCTATCTGCACGAGGGCGGCAACATGGTGAACGGCTCGGCGTTCGGCCCGATGAAATCGGTGGTCGACTACAGCCTGAGCCAGCTCCCCGTCTCCGACATCAACGACCTCGCGGCCTATCTGCAAACCGCCACCAAGCCGCGCACCAACCCCGTCAAACCCATGACGATCCCCGCCACCGAACTCGCCGAAGGCCACGCGCTCTACACCACCAACTGCGCCGCCTGCCACCAGGCCGATGGCAAGGGCATCGCCCAGGTGTTCCCGAACCTCGCCGGCAACCAGGCCGTCACCGGCGGCCCGGCCGACAACACCATCGGCATCGTGCTCGGCGGCATGATCCCCTGGCACGCCAACGGCCCCGTCATGCCCGCCTTCGGCTCGATCCTGTCCGATCATCAGATCGCCGCGGTCACCAACTACGTCCGCACCGCCTGGGGCAACCACGGCGTGCCGAATGCCACCGCCGCCAGCGTCTTCGCCTTCCGCAAATCCGCCCCACCCCATAAAATCGCCTTGGCCGACGCCGACTATCTCGACCTGCCGCCGATCGCCTCCGCCGCCGCCCGCAAACTCGGCTGCCCCCTCCTGACCGACAGCCTGATCGGCCCCGGCGCCGGTGAAATGCAGATCATGGCCGGCGCCACGCCCGATACCCTGGCCAACCGCACATCCATGCTGATGGCCGCCGTCAAGAAAGCCAACCCCGGCATCACCAAGGACCAGATGTCGCAATATCTGCTCACCGCCTATTGCCCGGTCGTCGCCACCCAATCCGGCATGTCCCTGTCGGATAAAAAATCCGCCCTGAAACGCTTCATGGATCAGGCGCAGGCCATGGCAGCACCGGCCACGGCAGCACCGGCCAAACAAGGCAGCTGAGCCGCGCGGTGCCGCTGACCATCGAAACCCTGCGCGGTGCGGCCATCCTGCCGCACCTCGCAGCCCTCGCCGACCTGCGCATGACCGTGTTCCGCGCCTGGCCCTACCTGTATGAGGGCGATGCCGCCTACGAACGCCACTACGTCGCCACCTACGCGGCAAGCCGGCACGCCGCCATCATCATCGCCCGCGATGCTCAAACCATCGTCGGCGCCTCCACCTGCCTGCCCCTGACCGACGAAGCCGAATCCCTGCAAACCCCCTTCCGCGCCGCCGGCCTCGACCCCGCCGCGATCTGCTATTTCGGCGAATCCGTCCTGCTCGAACCCTATCGCGGCCAGGGTGCCGGCGTCGCCTTCTTCACCGCGCGCGAAGCCCACGCACGCGCCATCCACGGCGTCACCCACGCCGCCTTCTGCGCCGTCATCCGCAACCCGGCCGACCCCCGCCGCCCGCCTCGCACCACCCCGCTCGACGATTTCTGGCGCCATCGCGGCTTCACCCCCCACCCGGGCCTGATCTGCACCATGCGCTGGCGTGAAATCGGCACCGAGGCCGAAATCGAAAACCATCTGCAAGCCTGGCTGAAACCGCTATAACCCTGCCATCATGCACATCGCCCTCTCGCCCTTCCCGATCCTCCGCCCCACCAGCCTCGATGATTTCGCCGCCCGGATCGAAACCCTCCTCCGCGCCGCCAAAGCCGGCCAGGCCGACGCCCTGGTCCTGCCCGAATACGCCAGCATGGCCCTCGCCGGCGCCTTCGTCGCGTCACCCGATGTCACCGCCGAACTCGCCGCCGTGGTCGAGCACGCCGATGCCCTGATCGCCGCCTGCCGCACCCTCGCCCGCACCCACGGCATCATGCTGCTCCCCGGCACCGTCCCGATGCGCGGGCCGGACGGCCGCATCCGCAACCGCGCTCCCCTGATCGACGGTGCCGGCCGCATCGCCTTTCAGGACAAACGCGTCATGACCCGCTTCGAAGCCGAACGCTGGGGCATCACCCCGGGCGGCCCGCCCCGCGTCTTCGAAACCGATTTCGGCCGCATCGGCATCGCCATCTGCTACGATTCCGAATTCCCCCTGCTGATCCGCGCCCAAACCCTCGCCGGCGCCGACATCATCCTGATCCCCACCTGCACCGATACGCTGCACGGCTTCAACCGCGTCCGCCTCTCCGCCCGCGCCCGCGCGCTCGAAAACCAGTGCTTCACCGCCCTCGCCCCCACCACCGGCATCGCCCCCTGGTCCGCCACGCTCGATGAAAACCGCGGCTACGCCTGCGCCTTCGGCCCGGTCGATCGCGGCTTCCCCGACGATGGCCTGATCGCCCGCGGCCCCCTCGACGCGCCCGACCTCCTATACGTCAACCTCGACCCCGCCGCCCTCGCCGCCACCCGCGCCGACCCCGCCGTCCGCAACCACACGGACTGGCCCGATAACCCCGCCCCCGCCAGCGTGGTCGCCCTCGCGTGACCCTGGTCTACCTGATCGCCGGCGAAGCCAGCGGCGATGTCCTCGGCGCCCGCCTGATCGAAGCCCTCCGCCGCCGCCGCCCCGACCTCACCTACACCGGCATCGGCGGCGCCCGCATGGCCGAACAAGGCCTCACCACCCTGTTCCCGATGCAGGATCTCGCCGTCATGGGAATCGCCGAAATCCTCCCCCGCGTCATCAAACTCCGCAACCGCCTACACCAGACCATCACGGACATCACCACCCGCCGCCCCGCCCTGGTCATCACCATCGACAGCCCCGGCTTCACCCTGCGCGTCCTCCGCGCCATCGCCCCGCTCGGCCTCAAACGCGTCCACTACGTGGCCCCCCAGGTCTGGGCCTGGCGGCCCGGCCGCGTCCGCCACTTCCCCGGCCTGTGGGACCGCCTGCTCTGCCTGCTGCCGTTCGAACCCGATTTCTTCGCCCCGCACGGCCTCAACCCCGTCTTCGTCGGCCACCCCGTCCTGCAATCCGGCGCCGATCAAGGCAACGCCATCCGCTTTCGCGCCCAATTCGGCCTCGATGGCGGCGCCCAACCCCTCATCCTGATGCCCGGCAGCCGCCGCACCGAAACCGCCCGCCTGATGCCCGTCTTCCGCGAAACCATCGCCCGCCTCGCGCCACACCACCGCGCCCTCGTCCCGGTCCTCGCCGCCGCCCCCGCCATCGCCCCCGAACTCGCAGCCCAGGCCGCAAGCTGGCCGACCCGCCCGATCATCGTGACCGACCCCGCCACCCGCTACGACGCCTTCGCCGCCGCCGCCGCCGCGCTGACCAAATCCGGCACCTCAACCCTCGAACTCGCCCTCGCCGGCGTCCCCATGGCGGTCACCTACCGCGTCAACCCGCTCAGCGCCGCCCTCGCCCGCCGCCTGATCACCGTCCCCCACGTCGCCATGATCAACCTGCTCGCCAACCACGCCCTCGTCCCCGAACGCCTCCAGTCCGACTGCGCCCCCACCCAACTCGCCACCACCATCGAGGACATCCTCACCAACCCCGCCATCGCCGCCACCCAACGCACCGGCTTCACCCAAGCCCTGTCCCGCCTCAAAGCCCCCAACGGCCTCCCCCCCAACGAAGCCGCCGCCACCGCCGTCCTCGAAGTCCTCGAGCAGTAATCGACCGGGCGCGGCAGCGGTTAGCAAGTAAGGCAAGGCAAGCACTTTTTTTTACAAAAAAAGAAGCAAAAAAACTCTCTGACCCTTCAGTAAAGATCGATGGGTACCCCTTGATACCCACCAATCCCGCCACGCCACCGTCAGGCATCGATTCACCCATCAGCATCATACCGCCGTCACGGTCCCGGATGTCCGCGGCATGGACGATGGCGCAGAGCGGCAGACCGTGCGTGTCTACCGGCACATGTCGCTTCTTGCCTTCGATCGTCTTGCCCGCATCGATTCCCGACGGGTCGATGCGGCGCCGCCTTTTTCGCCGCTGTTGACGCTCTGGCGCTCATCCGCCCCACGCGCGCCGCCGCATTGACGCCACGCGCACCGGGTCGCATGGATTGGGCGTTTGTGGAGGGGTGATGGTATGGCGGCGCGTGAGCGGGTTTCGGGCCAGCGGATCGGCATGATGTTGACGGCGTTTCTGATGGTTGCGTTGATCGGGGTGTTTGCGACGTATGCGGCGCCGATTCCGGGGGTGCGCGGTGTGATTGTCGAGGCGGCGATCGCGCAGGCGGCGGCTTCGGGCGATGCGGGGGCGATGCGGGCGGCGTTGGTGGCGACCAAGCCGTTGCTGGGCGTCAGCGGTCAGCGGGTGCTGGCGGGTCTGGCGCCGGACCGTGCCGGCATGGCGCGGGCGGCTGGGCTGTTGCGGGTTGATGCGCAGGCGGCGAGTGTGTTGGTATCGTATCGGTTGCGATTGATGGTGATCGTGATCGGTATTCTGGCGGCGTTGTTCGGCATTGCGTTTCTGGGCATTCGCGACAGCCAGCCGACGGGGACGATCATGCAGGTGAACAAATCATGAGCCGAATTGCGTATGTGAACGGGCGGTATGTGCCGCACACCGAGGCTGCGGTGAGCATCGAGGATCGCGGCTATCAGTTCGGCGACGGGATTTACGAGGTCATTCATATCCATGAGGGCCGGTTCGTCGATACTGAGCTGCATTTGAGCCGCCTCGCGCGGTCGTTGCGCGAGGTTTCGATTGCGCCGCCGATGAACGATGCCGCCTTGCTGGTGGTCTTGCGTGAGGTGGTGCGCCGCAACCGGGTGAACGAGGGCATCGTCTATATGCAGATCACGCGCGGCGTCGCCCGGCGGGATCATGCGTTTCCCAAGGGTATCGCGCCGGCGCTGGTGGTCACTGCCCGGCACGGCGCGGCGTTTCCGCGCGATATCAAGGCCTGGGCGGGCACGGCGATCACGGTGCCGGACATTCGCTGGGGCCGGTGTGACATCAAGACGGTCAATCTGCTGCCTAATTGCCTGGCCAAGCAAAAGGCGCGCGAGGCCGGGACCTATGAGGCGATTCTGATCGACGGTTCGGGCGGCGTGACCGAGGGATCATCGACCACGGTCTGGGCGGTGGATGCGAACGGCGTGCTGCGGACCCGGCATCTCGACGATCATATCCTGCCGGGCTGCACCCGGGCAGCGTTGTCGGCGCTGCTGGCGGACAATGCGATCGCGTTCGAGGAGCGCGGCCTGACCGAGGCGGAGTTTCGCGCCGCGCGCGAGGTGTTCCTGACCAGCGCCACATCATACGTCAAACCCATTGTGCGGGTCGATGGCGTGGCGGTGGGCGATGGCGCGCCGGGGCCGATCACCACGCGGTTGTTCGACCTGTTCGCCCGCCATGCGGATGGGGCCGCGCATAATCATGCCCCCCGCCTTGCATCCGCCGCAGGAATCGGATGAAACGCCCCCATGACCGATCATGAAGCCCAAACCAAGCCGCATTACCGCCGCGTCCTGCTGAAAATCTCGGGCGAGGCCCTGATGGGCAAGCGCGATTACGGGCTCGACACCGAAACCGTCGCGGCGATCGCGCAGGACGTGGCCGATGTGGTGGCCACCCGCGCGGAGGTTTGCCTCGTGATCGGCGGCGGCAATATTTTTCGCGGCATTTCCGGCGCCGCCGGCGGCATGGACCGCGCCCAGGCCGACTATATCGGCATGCTCGCCACCGTGATGAACGCGCTGGCCATGCAATCGGCCCTCGAAAAATGCGGCGTGCCGACGCGGGTGCAATCGGCCATCCCGATGGCCGCTGTGTGCGAACCCTATATCCGCCGCCGTGCCGAGCGGCACATGGAAAAGGGCCGGGTGGTGATTTTCGCGGCCGGCACCGGCAACCCGTTTTTTACCACCGATACCGCGGCAGCCCTGCGTGCCACCGAAATGAAATGCGACGCGCTGTTGAAGGGCACCCAGGTCGATGGGGTCTATTCCGCCGATCCGCGCAAGGTGGCGGATGCCGAGCGTTATCAGGAACTATCCTATCTCGAGGTTCTGTCGCGCGATCTGACGGTGATGGATGCCGCCGCGATCAGTATTGCACGTGAGAACGATCTGCCGATCATCGTCTTCAACATCCGCGCGCCGGGCGCCTTTGCCGCGGTGATGCGCGGCGAGGGTAAATTCACCCGTATCGTGGAACAGCACTAGGATGGCCGCCATGCCCACCGATCTTGAGAGTATTTCCGCCGATCTGTCACGCCGGATGGATGGCGCGATGGACACGCTGAAACGCGATTTCTCCGGCCTGCGCACCGGGCGCGCCAATCCGGCGTTGCTCGAACCGGTCAAGGTCGAGGCCTATGGCACGATGATGGATCGCTCGATGGTGAACGCAACCGTCGCCGCGATCCGCGACTGCGGGCTCGGCCTCAATCCGCAGCCGGATGGGCAGATGATCCGGGTGCCGCTGCCGATCCTGACCGAGGAGCGCCGCAACGAGCTTGCCAAGGCGGCCGGCAAATATGCCGAAGGTGCCCGCATTGCGGTGCGCGGCGTGCGGCGCGACGGCATGGAGACCATCAAAAATTTGGAAAAAAAGAGCGAGATCGGCGAGGACCAGATGCGCGACTGGTCGGACGCGGTGCAGAAGCTGACCGATGCGATGATCAAGCGGATCGATGAATTGTTGGTTGAAAAAGACAAGGATATCCGTCAGGTCTGACGACACCGATGACCAGCCAGAACCCGCCGCTCACCCCGCGCCACATCGCCATCATCATGGATGGCAATGGTCGCTGGGCCGCGCGCCGGGGCTTGCCGCGCGCCGCCGGCCATCGTGAGGGGGTGCGCGCCGTGCGCCGCACCATCGAGGCGGCGATCGAGCATAATGTGCGCTGGCTGACGCTGTTTGCGTTCTCATCGGAAAACTGGCGCCGTCCGGCCGAGGAAGTCACCGACCTCACGTTTCTGCTGCGGCACTATCTGCGCTCCGAACTCAACGAACTGGCCGAGGCCGGGGTGCGGTTGCGGGTGATCGGCGAGCGGGATCGGTTCGGCCCCGCGCTCGAGGCCGAACTCGCCGCCGCCGAAACCCGTACCCAAGGCAATGAGCGCCTGAACCTGGTGATCGCGCTGTCCTATGGCGCGCGGGCCGAAATCGTGGCCGCCGCGCGGCGGATCGCGCGTGAGGCCAAGGCCGGCACGCTTGATCCGGCCTTGCTCGATGAGGATAATTTCACCGCGCATCTCGCGACGGCGGGCATGCCGGACCCCGATCTGGTGATCCGCACCAGCGGTGAGCAGCGGTTATCGAATTTCCTGCTCTGGCAGGCCGCCTATGCCGAACTGATTTTCGATGACGCGCTGTGGCCTGATTTCGGTGCCGCCAATCTCGCCAGCGCGATTGCGGAATATGCGCGCCGCGAACGCCGGTTCGGTGCTCGCCCCGCCATGCCCGCCCCGGTGAAATGAGCACGCAACTGGCCCCCCCGAAAACCCGCAGGGCCCGGTTTCAGGATCTTGGCATACGCACCGCCTCGGCCGCCGTGCTCATTCCGGTCGCCCTGCTCGGGCTCATTCTGGGCGGGTTCGTCTGGGATGCGCTGATCGCGGTGTTCTTCATCGGCCTGTTGCGCGAGTGGCGCGCCCTGAGCCATTTCGAGGCGCCGCGCACGCGCAACCGGTTTCTGCTGGCTGGCCTCGCCTATGCCGCGCTGCCCGGTCTTGCCCTGCTCTGGCTGCGCAACCGGCCGGATGTCGGGCTCGATGACGTGCTGTTCCTGCTGCTGGTGGTCTGGATGACCGATATCGGCGCCTATATCGTCGGGCGTCTGGTCGGTGGCCGCAAGCTGGCGCCGGCGATTTCGCCGGGCAAGACGGTCAGCGGCGCGATCGGCGGTTTGCTGATCGGCATGCTCGCCGGCATGATTTTCGCCGGCGGCCCGCTCGGCCTGTTGCCGGCGGCGGCCATTTCGCTGGTGTCGCAGGTTGGTGACCTCGGTGAGAGCGCGCTGAAGCGCCGCCTCGACGTCAAGGATTCCGGCAACACGATTCCGGGCCATGGCGGCCTGTTCGACCGGCTCGACGGCGTTCTGGCCGCCGCCCCGCTCGCCGCCCTGCTCGCTCTGCTCGCCCAAGGAGGACTTCCGCTATGGCGGTGAAAACCATTTCGATCCTCGGTTCCACCGGCAGCGTCGGCACCCAGACGATCGATCTGTTGCTGGAAACGCCGGATGCCTACCGGGTCAACGCGCTGATCGCGGGCAGCAACGCCATGCTGCTGGCCGAGCAGGCCCGCGCGCTGCGCCCGGATGTTGCGGTCATCGCCAATGAATCCGCGTTCCCTGCGCTGCGTGATGCGCTGTCCGGCACCAATATCCGCATCGCCGCCGGGCGGGATGCGGTGATCGGCGCGGCGGCGCAGGCGAGCGACTGGACCATGGCCGCGATCACCGGCACCGCCGGACTGGAACCGACGCTGGCAGCGACCGCCAATGGCCGCGCCATCGCGCTCGCCAACAAGGAGGCGTTGGTGTCCGCCGGCGATGTGTTTCTGCGGGCGATCGCGGATGCCGGGGCGATGCTGCTGCCGGTCGATTCCGAACATAACGCGATTTTTCAGTCCCTGGCCGATGGCAACCGCCATGTGCTCGAAAAAATCATCCTCACGGCATCCGGCGGTCCGTTCCGCGAGGCCTCGCTGGCCGAGATGCGCGAGGCAACGCCCGAACGCGCGCTGAAACATCCGGTCTGGTCGATGGGCGCGAAAATCAGCATCGATTCCGCGACCTTGTTCAACAAGGGGCTCGAAGTGATCGAGGCGGCGCGGATTTTCGATCTGACGGCAGAGGAAATCGAGGTGCTGATCCACCCGCAATCGGTGATCCACGGCATGGTCTGCTACCGCGATGGCTCGGTGCTCGCGCAGATGGGCGCGCCGGACATGCGGATTCCGATTGCGCATACGCTCGCCTGGCCCGCGCGGATTGCGACGACATCGCCCCGGCTCGACCTTGCCGCGGTGGCGCGGCTCGATTTTGCAACACCGGATACCGGCCGCTTCCCCGCGCTGCGCCTTGCGCGCGAGGCGTTGCAGGCCGGGCAGGGGGCATCGACCGTGCTGAACGCGGCCAATGAAATCGCGGTGGCGGCGTTTCTGGCCAAGCGGATCGGCTTTCTCGACATCGCCGCCATCGTGGAGGCTGTGATGCAGCGGCTCGGCGCGCCGCCGATCGCGGACCTTGCGGCGGTGCTGGCGCTCGATGCCGAAGCGCGCGCCATCACGGAATCGGAACTTGGGGTGAAAAGAGCCTCCCGCGCGGCCTGAACATCCTATATAGCGGAGGCATGATCGACCTCATCCGCTCGCTGGCCGCCTTCATCGTTGTGCTCGGCATTCTCGTCACGGTGCACGAACTTGGGCATTATCTCGTGGCGCGCTGGCGCGGGGTCGCGATCGAGACGTTCTCGCTCGGCTTCGGCCCGGCGCTGCTCTCGCGCACCGACAAGCACGGTACTGTTTGGAAACTCGCCGCCATTCCGCTCGGCGGCTATGTTCGGATGAAGGGCTGGGCCGAGCTGGGCGGCGAGACGACCGGCGAAGGGACGCCCGATAGTTTTCGCACCAAGTCGCTCGCCGCGCGCGCCGCCATTGTGGCGGCCGGGCCGGCGGCGAACATGCTGCTCGCCTTCGTGCTGTTCACTGCCATTTTCGCGACCGCCGGCGCGCCGACCGTGATGCCGGTGGTCAGCCAGGTGATGCCCAACACGCCGGCCGCCGCCATCGGCATCGCCAAGGGCGATCGCATCACCAGCATCGATGGCCAGAAGGTGAAGAGTTTCGAGGATATCGAAAAACTGATCAGCACCCGCCCGGATGATCGCATCGCGATCACCTATACCCATGACGGGATCGCGAAGGGGGCGAACCTGACCACCGCGTCGCACATGGTCGATGGCCAGCGGCTTGGTGAACTCGGCATCATGGGCGCTGACGTCAAACTCCGCCGGCTCGCGCCGCCGGCGGCGATCCGCGCCGGGGCGATCGAAACCTATGCCGCGGCCGCTGCGACGCTCGATGGGTTGTGGAACCTGGTCGCTTGGGCTGGCCGATTTCGCCTCGTTCATCGCGCTGCTCTCGGTCAATCTTGGGCTGATCAATCTGGTGCCGATCCCCATTCTGGATGGCGGGCATTTGCTGTTCTACGCCGCCGAAGGTCTGTATGGCCGCGCGCTGCCGCGCAAGGCGCAGGAAATCGGCTTGCAGATCGGCGCGGCGCTGCTGGCGTCGCTGCTCATATTCGTGACCGTGCACGACCTTGCGCATGTCGGGCTGTTTCACTTCGTCTCGCATCTGTTGGGGTAGCGGCGGCGCGCTTACGGGGCAGGGCGCAACAATATTCCGTATCCCGCGCGCTGCATGGCTCAGTATTACCGGATCAAGGTTGCCAATCGTCGCGTTTTCCCTCATGCGATCCCCCTGAAACCAGTCACGAACGCCCAAGGGAGTCTCGATATGCGTGTCTATTACGATAGCGATGCCGATGTGAACCTGATCAAATCCAAGAAGGTCGCGATCGTCGGCTATGGGAGCCAGGGCCATGCCCATGCGCTCAACCTCAAGGAATCCGGCTTGAAGGATCTGGCCGTTGCGCTGCGTCCGGGCTCGACCGCGATTGCCAAGGCCGAGGCGGCGGGGCTCAAGGTGATGTCGCCGGACGAGGCGGCGGCCTGGGCCGATGTGGTGATGATTTTGACGCCCGATGAAGGCCAGGGCGATCTCTATCGCGACAGTCTTGCCAAGAACCTCAAGCCGGGTGCGGCGATTGCGTTCGCGCACGGGCTGAACATTCATTTCAACCTGATCGAACCGCGCGCCGATATCGATGTATTCATGATTGCGCCGAAGGGCCCGGGTCATACCGTGCGGTCGGAATATCTGCGGGGCGGTGGCGTGCCCTGCCTGGTGGCGGTGGCGCAGGACCCGTCCGGCAATGCGCTCGACATCGCGCTGTCCTATGCCAGCGCGATCGGCGGCGGGCGGGCCGGGATCATCGA
The DNA here is from genome assembly GCF_002282635.1 of Acidiphilium sp. 34-64-41. Lineage (NCBI taxonomy): Bacteria > Pseudomonadati > Pseudomonadota > Alphaproteobacteria > Acetobacterales > Acidocellaceae > Acidiphilium > Acidiphilium sp. 34-64-41. Next base: position 21,216 of record NZ_NCJX01000106.1, read on the forward strand.
GACCAGTTTCCGCGAGGAATGCGAGACCGATCTGTTCGGCGAGCAGGCGGTGCTGTGCGGTGGGCTGGTCGAGCTGATCAAGGCCGGGTTCGAGACGCTGACCGAGGCGGGGTATGCGCAGGGCGGCATTGCCAACATGAACTACTCGATCAGCAACACCGCCGAGTATGGCGAATATGTCACCGGCCCGCGCATGGTGACCGCCGAGACCAAGGCGGAGATGAAGCGCGTGCTCGATGATATCCAGAAGGGCCGCTTCACCCGCGACTGGATGCTGGAGAACCGGGTCAATCAGACCAATTTCAAGGCGATGCGCCGTGCCAATGCGGCTCACCCGATCGAGCAGGTCGGTGAGAAATTGCGCGCGATGATGCCGTGGATCAAGCAGGGCGCGCTGGTCGACAAGGCCAAGAACTGAGCCGTCGGTTGGCTGGCGGCGCCAGAACGGCGTCGCGCTGATAAAAGTTTTTTGGTCCTTTTTTACAAAAAAGGACCGCCTACTTTCTATCGCCAGGGAGGACCACCGATGAAGATCGCCAAGGACGCCACCGAACTGGTCGGCAATACGCCGCTGGTCCGCATCAACCGCCTGGCCGCCGGTCTGCCGGGCAGCATCGTCGCGAAGCTGGAGTTTTTCAATCCGGCCAATTCGGTCAAGGACCGGATCGGCGTTGCGATGATCGAGGCGGCGGAGCGTGAGGGGCTAATCGATCAGGACAGCATCATCGTCGAGCCGACATCGGGCAATACCGGCATTGCGCTGGCCATGGTGTGTGCGGCGAAGGGTTATAAGTGCATCATCACGATGCCGGATTCGGTGAGCAAGGAGCGCCGCGCGGTGTTGCGCGGGTATGGCGCCGAGCTGGTGTTGACGCCGGGGGCGGAGGGGATTTCCGGGTCGATCAAGCGGGCGGAGGCGATCGTGGCGTCCGGACCGCATTACTTCATGCCGCAGCAATTCACCAACCGGGCCAACCCTGCGATCCATAAGCGGACCACCGCGGAGGAGATCTGGCGCGATACCGATGGGACGGCGGATATTCTGATCGCGGGTGTCGGCACCGGGGGTACGATGACGGGGGTGGGCGAGTTCATGAAAGCCCACAAGCCCGGGTTCCGCTGTGTTGCGGTCGAGCCGGATGCCTCGCCGGTGCTTTCGGGTGGCGAAAAAGGCCCGCATGGGATTCAGGGGCTGGGGGCGGGGTTCGTGCCGGAGATTCTGAACACCGAGATTTATGACGAGATCATTCGCGTCACCAACGAGGATGCGATCGGGATGGCCCGGCGTGCGGCGCGCGAAGAGGGGCTGATGGTGGGTATTTCCTCGGGGGCGGCGCTGTGGGCCGCGATCGAGGTGGCGAAGCGGCCGGAGTCGGCCGGTAAATTGATCGTTGCGATCATTGCGTCCTATGGGGAGCGGTATTTGTCGACGCCGCTGTTCGCGGGATTGACCGATTGATCGCCGCACTCGCGCATTTCGTTATCGCGACAATCTCGTCGCTGGGGTACGCCGGGATCGCGGTGCTGATGGCACTCGAATCGGCGTGTATTCCTATTCCGTCCGAGGTGATCTTGCCGTTTGCCGGGTATCTGGTCTCGACCGGGCGGTTCGATCTGTGGCTGGTCGCGATTGTCGGCGCGTTGGGCTGCAACATTGGCTCCACGATTGCCTATGCGTTCGGCTACGCTGGCGGGCGGCCGTTGGTGGAACGGTTCGGGCGGTATATTCTGCTCGATCGGGCGGAACTGACCCGGGTTGAAGGCTTTTTTGCGCGCTATGGGTCGGTCACGGTGCTGGTCAGCCGGATGCTGCCGGTGGTGCGGACCTATATTGCGCTGCCGGCCGGCATGGCGCGGATGAATTTCTGGAAGTTTCAAGCCTATACATTCATCGGGTCGTTGCCCTGGTGCCTGGCACTTGCCTATGTCGGGTTTCGGCTGGGCAAGGCGTGGGAGACCAACCCTCGGCTGCACGCGGTGATGCATGATTTCACGATTGCAACGGTTGCTGTGTTGGCTTGTTTGATCGTGTGGTATGGGGTGCGCGTCTGGCGCGGGCGGGCGCAGCGAGCAGGGTAGGTTTAACCATACCGTGATTTCGCACGCCTAATTCGTTACGATATCGTAACG
>NZ_NCJX01000107.1:0-16095 GCF_002282635.1 Acidiphilium sp. 34-64-41
AGCAAGGTTGGCGTCAGCACCCATATTTTTGCTCAAACTCAATGACTTAAGCCACACCCGCCAGCGAATCCCTGACATGCGGCGAATAAGATGGGCTAGCCGCCTGCGCCGAAGCCGGGGTAGCCGTCTCTCTCCTTACCCCGAACGGCAAGTTCATCGCGCGGGTCGAAGGGCCACGCAGTGGTAACGTTCTACTCCGCCGAGCACAGTATCGGCTGGCCGACAACCCGCTCGGTGCCACCGCTATCGTTCGTGGAATCGTTGCCGCGAAAACAGCCAACCAACGTACCGTTATCCGCCGCGCCTTGCGCGACCATGGCGAGGGCATGGCCACAGCGGCACGAGCCGCAACGAACATCGCGGAAACCAGACTGACCGATATCGCGCGACGGGCACTACAAGGTACTGAAATCGCCGGTCTTCGCGGGATCGAGGGCGAAGCTGCCCAGGTTTACTTTTCCGTCCTCGATCACCTCATCTTGGTTGAAGACCGGTCCTTCGCCTTTACCGGCCGCTCCCGCCGGCCACCATTGGACCGGATCAATGCGTTGCTATCCTTCCTTTACGCCATGCTCGGGCACGATTGCCGATCCGCGCTGGAGAGCGCTGGTCTCGACCCACAAGTTGGCTATCTGCACTTGGACCGACCAGGCCGAGCGAGCTTGGCGCTCGACTTGATGGAAGAAATGCGCCCGGTACTGGCAGATCGCCTAGCACTAAGCCTGGTGAACCGGCGGCAATTGGTAGCGAAGGACTTTGTCGTGGAAGCCGGCGGTGCGGTTTTGCTGACTAATGCTGCCCGAAAAGAACTACTGGTTGCCTACCAGGAGCGGAAAAAGGATGAACTGACGCATCCTTTTCTCGGCGAGAAAGTAACTCTTGGGTTGGTGCCGCATATTCAGGCGCAGTTGCTAGCCCGCCATCTGCGCGGCGATATCGACGGCTATCCAGCGTTCATTTGGAAATGACAATTACATGTTGATGCTCATTACCTACGATGTGAGCACAATTGATCCCGCTGGCCGCAGGCGGCTGCGCCGGATTGCAAGAGCCTGTCTGGATTACGGCCAGCGGGTACAGAATTCAGTGTTCGAATGCGAGGTTGATCCCGCGCAATGGGCTGCGTTGCGAGGCCGTCTGATCTCAGAAATCAAGGTCGACGAAGACAGCCTACGATTCTATCGTCTCGGCGCTGACGGTCAACGTCGAGTGGAGCACGTCGGCGCAAAGCCCGCGACTGATTTAGAAGGTCCGCTGCTGTTCTAGGCCAGCGCGAACATGGAGCTGTTGGGACTTTGTGTGCACGTTCGCGCTGAGAGTGATCTTTGATAATTGAATAGGTTAGCGACCTGTCGTGTGATCAAATTTTTCCGGTATGCCGTTCAAGCGACAGGTTCGCGCATTATTAGTGATTTATCGTCTAATTATCTTGTGATAATCAAACGCCGTCGCCCCTCGCGTGGGGGCGTGGATCGAAACAAAGTGATGCCGGCGAACATCGAAAACACCGGCGGTCGCCCCTCGCGTGGGGGCGTGGATCGAAACCGGTATCTCGACAGCGCAGCTGCAGATGCTGCAAGTCGCCCCTCGCGTGGGGGCGTGGATCGAAACGAGAGTGCCTATCGGCGGACCAAGGCGATCGCCGTCGCCCCTCGCGTGGGGGCGTGGATCGAAACGCTGCATAGGCCATTTGTGCAAGCACTCGCTGCGTCGCCCCTCGCGTGGGGGCGTGGATCGAAACCGTCCGGTGACGTGGCAGTGCGACCCGCCGCTGGGTCGCCCCTCGCGTGGGGGCGTGGATCGAAACCAGTGTGCATGAGCACCTGGAGGGACCGATGGAAGTCGCCCCTCGCGTGGGGGCGTGGATCGAAACAAAACCCGGCAGGACAGGTTGAAACATCGGAGTGTCGCCCCTCGCGTGGGGGCGTGGATCGAAACAACCGGATATCGTAGCCGTTGCCTAGCGTGCCCGTCGCCCCTCGCGTGGGGGCGTGGATCGAAACCGGGGCGATGGCTGGATTGCGGCGATTTTTCCATAGTCGCCCCTCGCGTGGGGGCGTGGATCGAAACATCTCATCCGGGTTTTTTTGTGCGGCGTCAGCCGGTCGCCCCTCGCGTGGGGGCGTGGATCGAAACTGAGCACAGATCGGCGTCGGCCCAAGTCGATCCAGTCGCCCCTCGCGTGGGGGCGTGGATCGAAACTTCGTAGTCTTGATCATCTACCATGGCGAAAAGCGTCGCCCCTCGCGTGGGGGCGTGGATCGAAACGCCTGCACCCACCGCGCGACGATCTCGCAGCAGGGTCGCCCCTCGCGTGGGGGCGTGGATCGAAACTTTCCCGATCAGGCGCCATACGGCAACGTGGTGAGTCGCCCCTCGCGTGGGGGCGTGGATCGAAACATCGCCACGCAATCGCAGAGCGCGGCCATCGCATGTCGCCCCTCGCGTGGGGGCGTGGATCGAAACAGTCCTCGAAAAACCTCCACGTCGGCGGCTCGCGTCGCCCCTCGCGTGGGGGCGTGGATCGAAACAGCTTGGGCACTCGCGCAGTCGCAGGGCATGACGTCGCCCCTCGCGTGGGGGCGTGGATCGAAACATCCTACTCACCTCCCAACCCGGTTTGCGGCGCGTCGCCCCTCGCGTGGGGGCGTGGATCGAAACCATCAACCCTCGCCACGATGCGGCTCGGCTCCAGGTCGCCCCTCGCGTGGGGGCGTGGATCGAAACGTCCTGGTCGCCGCGAACACATGCTTGAAGTGAGTCGCCCCTCGCGTGGGGGCGTGGATCGAAACAGCACGCGCGAGCAGCTGCTGGCCAGCGGCATCGGTCGCCCCTCGCGTGGGGGCGTGGATCGAAACACCGGCCTCCGCGACTTGGCGTTTCATCCGGAGGTCGCCCCTCGCGTGGGGGCCCTCCGTGCCAATGACGATGAGACACGAACCCCCCGGGAAATTACCCTTGAGGGCGTAGAAGGTTTACATCGATCATGCCCATGATTTCACCATCCCCCATCGAGGCGGCAGCCGGTGCCGGTGCGGACGGCGGCCGGAGGCCGACGGTCGTGCCGGCGCCGGCTGCCGCCTCGCCGGAATTATCGCCACGGCCGCAGCGCCGGGTGTTCAACGTGCAGGACAAACTGCGCATCCTGGCCGAGACCGATCGCGCGTCCCAGCCCGGCGACATCGCCGCCATTTTGCGCCGCGAGGGCCTGTATTCCTCGGCCCTGACCGACTGGCGGCGTCAGCGCGCTGCCGGAGCATTTGGCGCGTTGGCACCGCAAAAGCGCGGGCGCAAGGCGGCACCGGTCAACCCGCTGGCCGCTGAAATGGCCGCACTCCAGCGCGACAATCTGCGCCTCACCCGCCGCCTCGCACGCGCCGAAGCCGTCATCGATGTGCAAAAAAAAATTGCGACGCTGCTCGGGATCCCGCTGGACCCCAGCGACGACGCGACATGACCAACGCCATCGCCGCTCTTGCACCCGCCGACGGCATCACCAAAGCCGCCTGCGCCGCACTGGGGCTGTCCCGCGCCAGTGTGCAACGCCGACGCGCCATCCAGGCAAAACCGCCAGGGCTGCCACGGCCACGCCAGCAACCGCCCCGCGCGCTGAACGCCACCCAACGACAGATCGTGCTCGATCTGCTGCACGAACCCCGGTTCGCCGATCAGGTGCCGGCCGAGATCTTTGCCACCCTGCTCGACGAAAACACCTACCATTGCTCAATCCGCACCATGTACCGCCTCCTCGGCAGCAACATCGCGGTGCGCGAGCGACGCGCGCAGTTGCGCCATCCTGCCTATCAAAAACCCGAATTGCTCGCCGAACGCCCCAACGAGGTTTGGACCTGGGACATCACGAAACTGATGGGGCCGGCGAAATGGAGCTATTTCTACCTCTATGTCATCCTCGACATCTTCAGCCGTCGCGTTGTCGGCTGGTGCATTGCCGATGCCGAAACCGCCAGCCTGTTCCGCCCCCTGTTCGATGACGCCATCGTCAAACATCAAGTTCCCCCGGGCCAGCTTACCCTGCATGCCGATCGCGGCGGCCCGATGAAAGCCAAGGCCACCGCCCTCCTTCTCGCTGATCTCGGCGTGACCAAGTCACACAGCCGGCCGCATACCTCGAACGACAACCCGTTCTCCGAAGCCCATTTCAAAACCCTGAAATATCAGCCGCAATTCCCCAAACGCTTCGGCTGCATCGAAGATGCAAAAACCTTCTGCCGCGGCTTCTTTGACTGGTATAATCAGGACCATCACCACGCCGGAATCGGCTTGATGACACCCGATCAGGTCCATTACGGCCAGGCCGATCAGGTCTATGCCGCGCGCCAGACCACGCTTGATCACGCGTTCCGCCGGAACCCCGAACGCTTCGTCAACAAGTCACCAGCTCCACCAGCCAAACCAACCGCAGCCTGGATCAATCCACCCATCCCAACGCTCAAAGCCCAAGTCTAAATGCCAGACCCGGGTGTCTCATTGTCGTTGACACGTTCCGGGGCGTGGATCGAAACACATTGCAGGACGGTGTTGCCGAGAACCGCCAACGTCGCCCCTCGCGTGGGGGCGTGGATCGAAACGTCCAGATCGAGCGCGTCGATACCCGATCGCCAGTCGCCCCTCGCGTGGGGGCGTGGATCGAAACCGGTGATCGTAATGGCGGCCGTCGCCGCGACAGCGTCGCCCCTCGCGTGGGGGCGTGGATCGAAACCGTGCCCATACCCTGAAACGGCCCCCAGCCATCGTCGCCCCTCGCGTGGGGGCGTGGATCGAAACATCAGCTACAGCGGCGGATTACCGATGATCACCGTCGCCCCTCGCGTGGGGGCGTGGATCGAAACTGCTGTGCACAGGCTGCCGCATGAGCGAGGCGTGTCGCCCCTCGCGTGGGGGCGTGGATCGAAACGGCGCATTGCGGAGCGGAGCGTAGTGCTCTCGCAGTCGCCCCTCGCGTGGGGGCGTGGATCGAAACGGTTGCGAGGGTGACGGGGATGGGCGGTTGCGCGTCGCCCCTCGCGTGGGGGCGTGGATCGAAACTCGGCATGGAAGCCGGTCTCTCGACGCTCGAAATGTCGCCCCTCGCGTGGGGGCGTGGATCGAAACAGCGTGCCGCCGACATAGCCGAGCGAGAGGAACGTCGCCCCTCGCGTGGGGGCGTGGATCGAAACGATGCGGGCCAGTTCGTCGGCGCCGGGTAGTGCGTCGCCCCTCGCGTGGGGGCGTGGATCGAAACAGAAAATCCGGCGAACTCACGCCCTCCGGCGTCGTCGCCCCTCGCGTGGGGGCGTGGATCGAAACATCAACGCCGGCGCCGCAGCCTCACCGCTCGCGAGTCGCCCCTCGCGTGGGGGCGTGGATCGAAACAACGATATCAAAACAGCGATCGCGCAATTCCGGCGTCGCCCCTCGCGTGGGGGCGTGGATCGAAACATCAATCAGCGCCCGCATAATCGCCGCCCGCATGTCGCCCCTCGCGTGGGGGCGTGGATCGAAACTACGAGTGCGGGACCGAGGCTCGTTATCCGGCGTGTCGCCCCTCGCGTGGGGGCGTGGATCGAAACAATGCGACTGGCGGAACCTATATTGATCAAAGTGGTCGCCCCTCGCGTGGGGGCGTGGATCGAAACGACGGTGGATAAAGGTCCGAATTATCAAGATAAAGTCGCCCCTCGCGTGGGGGCGTGGATCGAAACACCGTGACCGATCCCGAAGGTGTCGCACTCGCGCCGTCGCCCCTCGCGTGGGGGCGTGGATCGAAACTACGGTGCAAGGGCCGGTATTCTCAAACTCCCCTGTCGCCCCTCGCGTGGGGGCGTGGATCGAAACTGGCCTGGCGCACGGCCAAGAGCGAGAACAAGGAGTCGCCCCTCGCGTGGGGGCGTGGATCGAAACGCGACCAGAAACACCGACCATCCGCTGAACCCGGTCGCCCCTCGCGTGGGGGCGTGGATCGAAACGGGCGACGCAGGGTCGCCATCGATGTGCGCGCGGGTCGCCCCTCGCGTGGGGGCGTGGATCGAAACCGGTGGCGTCTACGGCATTCCCGCCCGTCAACGGTCGCCCCTCGCGTGGGGGCGTGGATCGAAACAAGGCGGTGATCGATCGCGAGATCGCGGCGCATAGTCGCCCCTCGCGTGGGGGCGTGGATCGAAACACGGCGATTGCAGCGTCAATTTCGCCCTGAGGATGTCGCCCCTCGCGTGGGGGCGTGGATCGAAACCTTGACTGCCAGCGACGTCGCCGAAGCCAATGGCAGTCGCCCCTCGCGTGGGGGCGTGGATCGAAACCTTTGACCCAGGCGGAATCGCGATCGTGAGCACGGGTCGCCCCTCGCGTGGGGGCGTGGATCGAAACATGGGCGATCGGCGGGTCAAGCGCATTCCGTTTGTCGCCCCTCGCGTGGGGGCGTGGATCGAAACCGTTGCCTGTGCAATCCTAATCAGAACAGGCCGGTCGCCCCTCGCGTGGGGGCGTGGATCGAAACTGCGCACGGCTTCAATGTCCAATCGGTTACTGGAAGTCGCCCCTCGCGTGGGGGCGTGGATCGAAACAACACCCTGACCAACGCCACGCTGGTCCTGACCGTCGCCCCTCGCGTGGGGGCGTGGATCGAAACTTGCATTGCGCCGATATCCGGTAAAAAGCCCATGTCGCCCCTCGCGTGGGGGCGTGGATCGAAACATCACCTCGTCGGCGATCAGGGCGTTGTCGCGTGTCACCCCTCGCGTGGGGGCGTGGATCGAAACTAGCGCTGCCACAAGCTATCTAATCGTATGTCTTGTCGCCCCTCGCGTGGGGGCGTGGATCGAAACTAGCACGAACGTCCCATCACCGACGTTCGGCGCGTCGCCCCTCGCGTGGGGGTGTGGATCGAAACGGAAATCGAACCAATACAGCCCCGGCGCGCAAGTCGCCCCTCGCGTGGGGGCGTGGATCGAAACCAGCCGAGGGCGCGATGGCGGTCGTGCCGGGCGGTCGCCCCTCGCGTGGGGGCGTGGATCGAAACCGGTATCGTCGGTGATATAGGTCACGCCGCAACGTCGCCCCTCGCGTGGGGGCGTGGATCGAAACGGCACACCGTTGCGCACACCCCACACGATCGCTGGTCGCCCCTCGCGTGGGGGCGTGGATCGAAACCACTTGAGCGAGAGTACCGGTGCGCCGCCAGCGAGTCGCCCCTCGCGTGGGGGCGTGGATCGAAACGTGCCGTGGCTCTACACCGGACGGTGGCACTATCGTCGCCCCTCGCGTGGGGGCGTGGATCGAAACTCGGTCGTCCGAAAACGATCGTTTTCGGTCAGGCGATTTCGCCATGGCCAAAACATAGGCTTGAGGTGGTTTTGCACATAGCGGGATATCGGCCATCCCTTTTGGACGAGTTATATGCCCTTGCCTCGACCATCGACCATCGACCATCGACCATCGACCATCGACCATCGACCATCGACCAATCGGCCGATAACCAGGTGATGGAGGTCAAGGGCGCCGGCTTTGCGATCCAAGCCGGCCGCGTCGTCACTGAGACAATTTCCGGCGGGGCTCCGGCAATGAACCGGCCTTTTATTTCGCCCCTGCCTGACCAGCACAAAACGGATGACGTGCTTGTTGTCACCAAACTCGATCGTCTCGGCCCCAACGCCCTCGATGTCCGCGCGACAGTTGATGCGCTCGCCGGCCTCGGCGTTCGGCTGCATTGCCTCTCCCTCGGCGGGGTCGATCTGACCAGCTCAGCTGGTCGAATGACCATGCAGGTTATCGCGGCCGTGGCAGATTTTGAAAGAGACCTGCTTATCGAGCTGGCCCAAGCTGGCCTCGCCCGCGCCCGCAGGACCGGCAAGGCAATTGGTCGGCCTGGTGCTCTGACGGATGATCAGAAAACAGACATCGCCACTCAACCGGTGATCGGTGCGCCAGTTTCCGCACTCGCCCGCACGTATCGGATCCGTCGGCAAACCATAAACCGAACGCGAACGGCCGCCTCCACCATAACTCCTGCCACTGATTAGCCGGGCCTGAATGTTCGTCGATCTTTTCCCATCCTTTGATATTTTCAGCCGTTTTCCTGCCCTAAAGACACTCGCTTGCGGCGCCATGTCGATTAAGTCAACAGACGAGTGGCGGATGTTTCATCAGGTGAAATGGTTGGTTGGTCGGAAACTGGTCGTCGCGGCAACGCTGGCGAAATTACCTGACAATTTTCGAATTCCAACACGGGTTCCTTTATACCATGGGTTTGTGCTCATCGGGTCAGTGTAGGGCGACGTGAGGCTGTTGGATGTGCCGAGCCAGTGGTACATCAGCGCAAACACCGTCCCTGCCGGCACTGCATCGGTCTCATAGACTGCAAAGGTCTCGTTGCCCTGATCGTTGTGGATCATCACGATGTCACCGTCGCTGACACCGAGTTTTTTCACGTCCGCAGGATTGATCTGCACGAACGGCAATGGCGTCGTTTCGGTTTTCTCGGGCAGGTGGCGCATGTGGTAGCTGGTCTGCCAGAGTGGCTGGCTGCGGCCCATGGTGAACCAGAATGGATATTTGGTCCGGTCCGATTTCAGGTAGCCCGCAACCACCGTGGCGGAGGCGTGGTCATCCCACGGCCGGGTACCGTACCAACTGAATTTGCCGTCCTTGGTCATGAAATAGAATGTCGAATAGAGCCGCTTGGTGCCGACCAACTCACCGGTGCTCGGGTCGGTGCGAACCGGGGTTTGGATGCCCTTCTGGCCGACTTTGCGTAGGTAGCCATAGTCAACACCCTTGAAGCTTTCAGGATCGAGCGTGCTGGCCCGCGAGGCCGGAACCTTCGTGTTCATTCCGGCATAAAGGTCGTCCTGGATCGATTTGACGACATCCGCGCCATGTTTCCAATCCATGCCGGCAAACCGCTTGGCTATATCGGCCTTGCCGTCGGCCTGGTAGAGCGCTTCAAGTTTCTGGCCGACCAGACCGTGGATTTCCCAATCCGGCTTGGCGTCGCCCGGCGGGTCCATAAACCGGTCATCGAGCCGCATCAGGCGGTCACCACAATTGAGCGAAATGTTTTCCGCCTCACCCCATTGCGCCGCCGGCAGGATCAGATGCGCGTCACGGGTACTCTCGACCATATAGATGTTCTGCACGGTGACGAACAAACCGTTGGTCTTGTCCAGCCCTTCAAGAATGCGCGCGGCAAGGTGCTCCATCGACGCGGGCTCGCCATCGCCCTGCTTCTGCGCCGACAGGTAGTCGGTCAGCGCCTGCGCCCGCTCGCCGACCCGCTTGCGGAAATAAGCATTGTTCTGGGCCGCCAGATACGGATTGCAGCCGGTCAGCCAGAAGGTTTTGCCCTTGCCGTCCTGCACGTATTTATCGACATCCGGCGGTGGTTTCGGGCCGGGATAATCGGGACGCGCATAGCCCTCCTGATGCCCGCCGACCCGTCCGGTTCCCGTGCCTGGCCGGCCGATATTGAAGGTGAGCGCGCCGATCTGGGCAATTGCCGCAACCGCGTCATATTGCCGATAGTTCCAGATCACGCCCTTCTCGTAGAGGATCAGGCTGCGCCGCCAATGGCCGCCAGGCTTGGGCTGGGCGATCCAGGCAGCCGCCTGCTCGATCTGCGCCACCGGCACGCCGGAGATTTTCTGCGCGCGAGCCATGAAGTCCTTGTAGGGCATGTGCAGTTCGAGGGATTTCTTCTTGTAGTCCTCGAAACTCGTCATATCGGTGTGCTGGTTCAGGAAGTCCTTGTTGTAGTATTTTTTCTCCCACACGGCGCGTGCCACCGCGTTCATCAGCATGTAGTCGGTGCCAAGATTGGGCCGCAGGTGAAGCACCTTCGCGCCGGTTTCACGCGCCACGTTGACCGTTGCGGAAATCCGCGGATCGACGATGACCATGCGCGCGGGTGCGATCGCCTCGCCATTGGCGTAGTGCGTCTTCTTCTCGTCCTTGGTCGCACCTTGCAGGTTGGGCATCATGTGCGCGACGAAAAACACCGTCGCGGTTTCGTAAGCGTTGGAGCCCCACAGCATGATGGTGTCGGCGAGGCGCGCGTCATCGTAGCAATAATTCAGCTCATGCACGCCGCGATCGCGGGTGCCCCAGGTTTCTGAACTGTAGCCGGGCCGATTATGGATGCCGACATGCTTCATCTGCAGGCCGGTGAACAGCAAGCGCCCCGTGCCATAGGTGTTCTCCATACCCCCACCACCACCGCCATGGTCGTAGATTTTGGAACAAAGCTCGTCGGCACCGTACTTGTCGGCGACACCCTTGATCACCCGTGCCTGCAACTCGATCGCGGCGTCCCATGGGATCGCGTTGAACTCCGTCCCGACGCGCAACAGCGGATAGTGCAGCCGCGCCTGAGTCGGTCGGCTGTCGGACCAAGTCGTTTTGGCGTTGACCGCGCCGCGGCTCGAATGGTTACCCATCGGGTTGATCGGCGAATCGTGCGCCGGCACGATCGCGACGTGATAGGTTCCGCCATTGCGCTTGCGGATCGTTGAATGCATCGACTCAGTGTAGGAAAATCCTACGATCGGTGGCTGTGGGCTGGAGAAATCGATCCCGAACGCGTTGTCGCCGGACTTCAACCCACCGGCGAGCCCGTCTGGCCAGACATACACCTTGTAGCCGCAACCGACCGTGCAATACTGGCAGACGGTATTATAGGCTTCCGCATTGCTGGGCGGCAGCGGGACGGATTCTTCACGGCGGTACAAAGCCATTGTCGTTTCCCTTGATTCTTTTGGAGTTTCCCGCTCAGGCGGCGTCGCTCGTCCGGCCCCAGATCAGGCCGGACATGCGCTCGGCGTGGATGTCGCCTGCGCTATCGATCCTGAGTTCGATTTGCGGTAAATAATCCGACGCCAATCCCTGATAGGGTACGCCGTTCCGTGCGGGATCGAACATCGATAAATGGCACGGGCAGACGAACCGGCCGTCCTTGAATGCTACAGGGCAGCCCATATGCGTGCAGATGCCCGAGAAGGCGACGATATCGCCCGATGAACCCGCACCTTGATACGCGGGCTCCGCAAGCTTCAACAGCCAGGCGGGTGACGTTGCATCAGGGTATTGAAAGGAAACCGGCTTACCGGCGCTGAGCTGATTGACGTTTCCCACTTTGACCGAAGGCCAGGGTTTGCCATCCGTCATAACCATGTCCGCCGTGGCGAGCATGGGAGTGGCGACAGCGCCTGCAACCGCGGATGTCCGTATGAAGGTTCGACGTGACACTTTCATTGGCATTTCTCCCCACTCTTTTGATATTACGACTCTTATAGAATCGTAATCTACAAACCGTCAAGAAACTTTCATATTTCAGTCCGCACGATTTGCTTGACGCAATCGGCGTGTCGGCTTTAGGACGATGACCTTACGATAAATGTGGAAATGACGATGCCTCGGACTTCAAAAACAGATCCTGCCTGGATGGTTACTGCGCTAGCTGCTCTCGCTCATGAGCATCGGTTGGCGGCCTATCGGCTCCTTGTCGAGGCCGGTCCTTCGGGTATCGCGGCCGGAAACATCGCTGAAAAACTTGGCCTGGTCCCGTCCTCGCTCACCTTCCATGTTCAGGCACTCCGCAATGCGGGGCTGATCAGCCAGCGGCGGGCGAGCCGGCACGTCATCTATGCTGCGGACTTCACGGCGATGAACACGCTGGTGGGATTTCTCGTCGAGAACTGCTGTGGGCAGGGAATCTCCATCTGCGGCCCGGCCTGCGATCCTGCACTGCCCTCAGCGAAGCAGAAAACGATGCGCGCGAAGGCAAAATCGGCATGAGCGACCAGCCGCTCAACGTGCTGTTTCTCTGCACCGGTAATTCCGCCCGCAGCATCCTGGCCGAAAAGTTGGTCGAACGCTGGGGCGATGGCAAGTTTCGCGGCTTTTCGGCGGGCAGCCATCCGCAACATGGGGTGCATCCGCGCGCGCTTGCGGTCCTGGATGAGGCCGGGCTCCCGACCGCCGGACTACGCTCGAAATCATGGGACGAATTCGCGACACCCAGCGCTCCGGTAATGGATTTCGTGTTCACCGTGTGTGATGATGCCGCGGGTGAGGTCTGCCCAATCTGGCCGGGGCAACCCATGACGGCGCATTGGGGCGTGCCAGATCCGGCGTCCGTTACCGGAAGCGACCTCGAACGCACCGTGGCATTTCGGGCCGCGTTTCGGATGCTCGAAACCCGTATCAAATTGTTCGCCAGCCTGCCTTTCGCCAAGCTGGAACAGGCGTCGCTCAGGCGCCGCGTGCAAGAGATCGGTCGGATCGGGTCGAGCGCTGATGAGGGTTCGGCGGCATGACCATTACGATCTACCACAATCCCGATTGCGGCACGTCGCGCAACGTGCTCGCTCTGATCCGCAACTCCGGAATCGAACCTACGATTGTCGAATATTTGAAAACCCCGCCATCGCGCGAGACCCTGATCGATCTGATCACCCGGATGGATGTGCCGGTGCGCAGCGTGTTGCGCGAAAAAGACACCCCCTACGCCCCGCTCGGCCTTGCCGACCCAACCTTGTCCGACGCCGCGTTGCTCGACGCCATGATGGCACACCCGATCCTGATCAATCGCCCGATCGTAGTGACGCCGCTTGGCGTCAAACTCTGCCGGCCTTCTGAAACCGTGCTCGACATCCTGCCGACACCGCAACGCGCTGCCTTTGCCAAAGAAGACGGTGAGGCCGTGATCGATGCCGCCGGTCGGCGCGTCCCCTAAACTTTCCAGTCCGAGGCTCTTCATGCTCGCTCTTGCGGTGTTCATCGCAACCCTTGTGTTCGTCATCTGGCAACCACGCGGCCTCGGCATCGGCTGGAGTGCGATGGCCGGCGCGATCGTCGATCTTGCCATTGGGGTGATCCACTGGCGCAATATCCCGACGGTCTGGCACATCGTCTGGAACGCGACCTTCACCTTCGTGGCGCTGATCATTATCTCGCTCCTGCTCGACGAAGCCGGTCTGTTTCGTTGGGCGGCCCTGCATGTCGCGCGCTGGGGCCGCGGCCGGGGCCGGGTGCTCCTGCCGCTGATCGTGCTGCTCGGCGCCGCTATCGCCGCGGTATTTGCCAATGACGGCGCGGCGCTGCTGCTCACCCCGATCGTGATGGCCATTCTGGTCGGTCTCGAATTTCCAGCCGCCGTGGCGCTCGCTTTCGTCATCGCGACCGGCTTCGTTGCCGACACCACCAGCCTGCCGCTGGTGATTTCCAACCTGGTCAACATCGTCAGCGCCAATTATTTCAAGATCGGCTTCGATCGCTACGCGGCCGTCATGGTGCCGATCGATATCGTCGCACTGATTGCGACCCTCGCCGTTCTGGGCATGATGTACGGCCGCACCGCCAACCGAACCTACGCCATCGCAGCACTGGATATCCCCGCATCCGCGATCCGCGATCCTCTGGTGTTTCGGGCCGCCTGGCCGGTTCTGCTGCTGTTGTTGATCGCCTATTTCATCACTGCACCGCTCGGTGTGCCGGTATCCTTCGTCACCATCATCGGCGCGCTCGTGCTGTTGGCCCTGGCCGGCCGCGCCATCGGACGCGGCGCCCCGATCATCGAAATTCGCCGCGTGCTCCGCTCGGCACCCTGGCAGGTGGTGGTGTTCAGCCTCGGGATGTATCTGGTGGTCTATGGCCTGCGCAACGCGGGTCTGACCAACTACATCGCGCAGGCCCTCAGGGTATTTGCCGCCCATGGCATCTGGGCCGCCTCGCTCGGCACCGGCATCCTGGCGGCCGTGCTCTCCTCGATCATGAACAACATGCCGAGCGTACTGGTGGGCGCGCTGGCGATCGGCCAGCTTGGCCACGTCGCCCCCCGCATCCACGACGCCATGGTCTATGCCAACATCATCGGCTGCGATCTTGGCCCGAAATTCACCCCGATCGGCAGCCTCGCCACCCTGCTGTGGCTGCACGTGCTGGCGCAGAAGGGAACCCGGATCACCTGGGGGCAGTACATGCGTATCGGCCTGATCATCACACCGCCCGTGCTGCTCGCCTCACTCGCCGCACTTGCGCTATGGCTTCCCGCCGTGGGAGCAATCGGCAATGGATGATCCCGTGGAATTTCCCGCGCTGCGCCCTGGCTTGCTGGCACCGCCAGACTTTTCTCGGCTAGAACCGGCGTCACGCGCCACCCACAAACCCCGCGTCCTGTTGCTCTACGGTTCGTTGCGAGAGCGGTCTTATTCGCGGTTGCTGACCCTGGAGGCCGCCCGGCTGCTCGATCTGATGGGTGCCGAAACCCGAATCTACGACCCGCGTGAATTGCCGGTCACCAACACGGTGCCACCCGATCATCCGAAAGTACAGGAGTTGCGCGCGCTATCGATCTGGTCCGAAGCACAGGTCTGGTGCAGCCCGGAACAACACGGCGCGGTGACCGGAGTGATGAAGAATCAGATCGACTGGATCCCGCTGGAAGTCGGCGCGGTGCGTCCAACCCAAGGCCGGGTGCTGGCGGTGATGCAGGTTTCGGGGGGGTCGCAGAGCTTCAATGCGGTCAACACGCTGCGCTTGCTTGGCCGTTGGATGCGCATGGTCGTGATTCCCAACCAATCCAGCGTCGCCCGCGCCTACGAGCAGTTCGACGAAGCTGGTCGCATGCTGCCTTCGCCGTATTACGACCGCGTGGCGGACGTGATGGAGGAACTGCTGCGGTTTACGTTGCTGCTGCGCGACCGCAGCGACTATCTGGTCGATCGCTACAGCGAACGGAAGGCGCACCATCCCCCTGTCGATGTCAAAATCATCTGACCTCTTCGCGATTATCCGCTTAAATCAAAATTCCAGAGAAGTTTCATCATGCCCGCGCTTGCCGACCGGCGCATTCGTGTTTCGTTCTGGTCAAGCGTACGTAAAATTCACTTTCGTGTCCGGACCCCAAGCAATCGAACCCTTCGATCACCAGCCCGGCCATCTCGGCGCGATACGCCAGGATCCGCCGCACGGCATCCGGATGCATCCCGACATCCCCAATGGTGTCGCCGGTACTGATCCGGCGGAATAAAGGTCCTGATTTGCGGGTGGCGATCTCCATCCAGTCCTGGAATGCCCGGACCGGGCAGGTCTCGACATGGCGGCCCCGCGGCACGCCGATCTCAGCCCCCTCCCCTGCCTGGTCGGTCTTGCCGCGCCGGATGCGGAGCCACAGCCCGCGGGCGTCCTCGGCGATATCATCGACCTGGAGCGCCACCAGTTCCGAGCGGCGCAGCGCCGCGGCAAAGCCGATCAGCAGCAAAGCGCGATCGCGCCGGCCGCGTGCGGTGCGATCGCAGGTGGCGACGAGCTGGCGCAGCATCGGCAGTGTCAATGCCGCCGCCTTCTGCACCGCGCGGCCGTGGTTGCGGATTGCCCCGCGCAGCGGGTGCTGGATATCGCCATGGGCGGGGTTCCACGGCAGATCATTGAACCGGTGCATCGTGCCGATCGCCGCCAGGCGCCGGCGGATCATGGTGGGCGCATGAGAGCCCGCGAGGCTGGAGAGATAGGCGCCCACCACGGCCGGGGTCGCCGGAACCGCGACAAAGCCGGTGCGGTCGCACCAGGCGGCATAGTGGGTCCAATCCGCTTTGTAGGCGCGCAGGGTCGCGGGTGCGACCGCCTGACGGGCAAACGCCTGAGCCTGTACCAGGGCCGCCTGGCCACCCGGCGTCAGGACTGGCGCGAACGCCAAGCCTTGGGATTCCGCGGGATCTGCCAGGATCTCACCGTCGAGAGCCCGACCAGAGTCGGAACGTTGATCGACCATGATGCGACCGATTGGTCGGCAGTGGGATGATAGCAACCCGAATAATTCCACTACGCGCGATAATATGCGTTATCGAGACTCAGTCTCCTTCTTGTCGCTCTTCATTATTAATATCGACAAAACTGTTAACTCAATAAAATTATGGCTCATCGCCCGAAATAAATTATACTATTTAATACATAAACTTGATTATCAAAGTCTTTATCAGGGGATTAAACGCGTATTGTCATTATACTATTATGCGTGCCTATCCGGTTAAGTCAGACACCCACTACATGTGGGGTGGACCCATGCTCCCGAATAAAGCTGGGCATAGGTTGGCGCCTCGGCGCCGC